>JBDTLW010000540.1:0-2761 GCA_039934575.1 Parafilimonas sp.
TTTATTAGGTGATTCTAATGAATTAAGCTGGACGGGAACGTATGAGCAATTTACCCAAATCCATAATAAAACAATACCTGTTACCAACAGCTTTGTTGCAGATACCTGGCTTGCAGGTTACAGGGTAATTAATGATGCAAATAATGTTTTAGCACATTTAGATATTGTTGTAGATGCAGATAAAGATCGCGTAGAAGGAGAAGCAAAATTTATACGAGGCAGCGCCTATTTTGATTTGGTGCGGATGTATGCAAAAGCATGGAACGATGGCGACCCAAATGCCAATGCAGGCGTGCCTTTGGTATTGCAGCCAACCGATTTAATTACAGATGATAGTAAGGTAACAAGAAATACCGTGGCAGAAGTATATAAACAGGTAATAAGCGATCTTACTGATGCAACAAAAAAATGTATTGAAGCAGATAATAATTACATTTTCGCTACAAGTATTGCAGCCAATGCTATGCTTGCAAGGGTTTATTTGCAACAACAGGATTATGCAAATGCATTGCAGGCAGAAAATACTGCAATCAAATCAGCGCTTAATAATGATTATCATTTAACCTCAACCTATGCAGGTGCTTTTCCTTCAGCAGATCCGCCAACATATATTGGTAATACAACAGAGGATATTTTTACCATGCAGGTAAATGCAACTTCGGGCGTAAATGAATTTAATACATACTATTCCGAAAATCAACGTGGAGATATTTATGTTAATAGTTCAATGTATGATTTATACGAGCCAAACGACGACAGGCTAAACTTTTATAGTGATGATTATACGCTCAAGTTTGAAAACTATTATGGAAGTGTTCGTCTTATTCGTTTGGCAGAGCTTTATCTCACAAGAGCTGAATGCAATTTCAGATTGGGAAGTTCTGTTGGCGCAGCGCCGGTTGATGATATTAATACAATAAGAAAACGAGTAAAATTAAATTCATACACAGCAAATGAATTAACGCTGGATAAAATTATTCGTGAACGTGCACTGGAACTGACTTTTGAAGGATTTACTTTACCTGATGAAAAGAGATTGGAAAAAAATGTTGGAGCCATACCCTGGAATGCTTCCAAGCTTATCTATCCCATTCCACAAAGAGAAATTTATGCAAATCCTAATCTTACTCAAAATGAAGGTTATTAAAAATGAAAAATAAAATAATTACTGTAAGCACAACCTTGTTGTTGTGCTTACATGTTTTTAGCCAGGCTCAGGGCAATTTATTTATAATTGGCGGCGGTCATAAATCAACGGAATTAATGCAGCAGTTAATGGCAACTGCACATCTTAATTCAAACGATTATATTGTGTTTTTACCAATGGCAACTGAAGAGCCGGATTCCAGTTATTATTATATTAAAGAAAGTTTTGCTTCTGTTTGTAATAATAAAATTTGCAATTTCAACTTTACAAAAAATGATATCAATAAAACCAGCTGGCTTGATTCTCTGAAAAATGCAAAGCTTATATATCTCGGTGGTGGCGACCAAAGCCGCTTTATGAATATAGCATTACACACACCCATACAAACAGCAATTCAGCAGGCATATAAAAACGGGGCAACTGTTGCAGGCACAAGTGCCGGTGCGGCTATGATGACACATTATATGATAACAGGAAATCAATTGCTTGGCGATACAGCGTATGAATCAACTTTTTCAAAACTCTGGAATAATAATATTGAAATTACGGAAGGTTTAAGTCTGCTTGATTCTGCAATTATTGATATGCATTTTGTAACGAGAAGCAGGTACAACCGTTTATTAACTGCTATTATAAAATTTCCAACGCTGCCATGTATTGGTATTGATGAAGGCACTGCAATTATTGTTCACGGCAACAACGTAAAAGTTGCCGGCGCAAGCCAGGTAATTGTTTTTTCACATCCGCAAAATTTGCGTGTAACAAAAGATGGTTATATTAAATTTGATGATGTGAGAATGAGTATTTATACTCAGGGCGATTCATTTCAGCTTAAATGATAATGGCAATTACGCGCATTATTCATTACTTATTATTTATTTTTTGCCCTTCATTCGCAAAATGATTTTATTGCATGTATTATATGCAAACTTTATTTTTATCTATATTTAAAAACTGTATTATGCCATTATTTTCAGGATTAAAAAATGTATATGTTCTTGCGCTTATTATCGTTTGTGCAGTTGCTTGCAACTCTCAAACAAACATACCAACGGGCGGCACGCAAAATGTATCAATTGATTATAAAAAACTTTCAAATATAGATACACTTGTAAACGGTTACATAAACCGCGATTGGGTAAAAGGTGTGGTTACTATTATTGTAAAAGATGGAGAAGTAGTTCAATATAAAGGTTATGGCTATAGCGATGCAGCATCAAAAAAAACAATGGAAAGCAACAGTATATTCCGTATTGCTTCGCAAACAAAAGCCATTGTAAGTACTGGTATTTTAATGTTATATGACCAGGGAAAACTTTCATTAAATGATCCTGTTTCAAAATACATTCCTGCATTTGCAAACGAAACCGTGCTTGATAAATATAAAGCCTCAGACACAACTTATACTACAGTTCCCGCTAAAAGGAGTATAACAATAAAAGATCTGCTTACACATACATCAGGTCTTGATTATCCCGGTATTGGTACTGATAATATGAGAGCAATTTATGCAAAGGCAAATATTCCTGCAGGGCTTGGTGTAGTAAATGCAAACCTGCTGGATGAAATGAATGCGCTTGCTAAATTACCGTTGGCATTTCAGCCTGGCACAGA
>JBDTLW010000541.1:0-2754 GCA_039934575.1 Parafilimonas sp.
ACGGTTAAAAAGCTTTGCAGGTATCGTCATCCAGCCGGCAACCGGTAAATGCGTATGCACAATATCATACTTACCTTTAATAATATAACGCAAAAATTTTATGTATTCAATAATAAATTTTACTGAAGTGATCTTGTAATAATGAACAGAATTTACATTTGGTTTTACTTCTTCAACAAGCCCAAGTTTTTTATGATCGAGAATATATATATCTGATATTATATTTTCTTTAAAATACGGATGCGCAAAACATTCGCGCAGCAAAACTTCTGCGCCGCCATAACTGAATACGCGGATAACATGCGCTACTTTAATTTTTTTTTCCATTCTTTCTTTTAAAAAAGTTCAACAGTTTGCAAGTTTACAAAGTTCACGGGTTAAATAACATTTGAACAAGTGAACTTGTAAATATTTGAACTAATAATAACTTCCTGTAATTGCAAGAATCTGTTGTTTTACTTCTTCGGGCATTACGCTTTTTTTTGTTGTTGATTGCCGTTCGTTACGATTATCAATAATCATATTTTCAAGATAAGCATCCACATTTTTTGATGTAGGCAATTGCATAAACTCCATCATTTTATACATAAATGTTTTACCATCTTTTATAAAATCTTCATATCGGCATTCATATACATGCAATCCAAGCTTTTTAATTTCCTGTTGCGTTGTTTCCATCAGTTTTTTATACTGAAATGCAGTGATTAATGCGGGCGTATCTTTTATTGTTTCTGCATACGAAATTTCTTCAGGTGAGTATGCCCCACGCCACCAAAGTTTATCAATTCCCATGCGTTGCCAGAAACCAACTTCAAGCCATGAACGTACTGTAGCAACGGGTTCGCGAATTACATTTACAATAAGCGCATCAGGAAAAATACTGGTAAGATATTCAAGCCTTGCAGGGCCTGTAAATTTCATGATCAATCTTTTTTTGCCCTGGTATTTTACCTGTTTATTCAGAAATGAACGAATAAGCTTTTTTTCTTTCGGCATTGCTTTTTCATTCAATAAAAAACCGCGTGAAAAATCTATACGTTTACCCGTTATATGTTCCCAGAAATTATATCGCTCAATAGGATTGAATAAAAGCAGATCAAATTTTGATTGATTTTTTTGTCTTGTATTTTTACTTACACCAACATATTTATAAAATTTTTTAAAGCGCCATAATTTATTATTAAAAAAAGGGCGCAGAAAATTTATCAGCGGAGTAAACACAATTATTTCCTGATAATTGGAATGCCATGCAAGGTCTTCATGTTGAAAAATTATTTCAGACATTATTGTTGTGCCTGAGCGGCCGCTGCCAATAATAATAATAGGTTTATGCAGATATTTTTCATCGCCGGTACTTGCCATTATGCATAAAATTTAAACTGATATTTTTATCATTGTGCATTAATAATATCAAGTATCTGCTTTTTTGTTGCTTCTGATATTTCAGTTTTTTTAGTAGCAGCTTCACGATTATTACGATTGGCAATAGATAATTTATTTATGAATTTATCTACAAGTACAGATGGTTGCAAATGCAAAAATTGCATCATATCATTTATCAGCGCTTTAGGATCTTTCACAAAATCTTCGTAAGAAGCATTGTAAATATCGGGATGCATTTTATCCATTTCCTGTTGTGTGGTCTCCATTAATTTTTTATACTGAAAAGCAACGAATAAAAATTTGTTTGTTGAAAGCTCATTTGCCTGCTGCAACTCTTCCGGTGAATAAGCGCCCTGCCACCAAAGCTGGCCGGTAACTTGTTCATTCCAGTAAATTTCTAACCAGGAACGTATAGTTGCAATGGGATCGCGCTGAATGTTTACAAATTGTGCATCTGGAAAAATACTCATTAAATATTCCATGCGTGCAGGTCCGGTTATTTTTACAGCAAGCCGTTGGCGTTTCTGATATTTTACCATCCGTGCAAAAGCAGTTCGTATGTAATGACGTTCCTCATCTGTTGCTTTTTCGTTTAATAAAAAACCGCGTGAAAAATCTATACGTTTACCGGTAATGGCTTCCCAAAAATCATAACGCTCAATAGGGCGAAACAACATGTAATTTGTAAAAGATGTATTGTTTTGGGTATTCATTCCTACTATTCGCCATAATTTATTGTCAACTAAACGACGCATATAATTAATAGGTAAAAACCCCGGAAAAAGTTCCTGGTAATTTGAGTGCCAGGCTAAATCTTCATGCTGAAAAATTATTTCTGAAATAACTGTTGTGCCTGAACGACCCGAACCAAAAATGATAATTGGTTTTTCTAAAAGATGTTCATTCGCTGACAGAAAATCATTCATTATTTATATGTTGAGGATGATTTAAAAGTGAAGGCTGATTTTTTTCCAGATCTGCCTTTATATCTGATACGAGTTTATCTGTGAAAAGTGTGGCGCCGGTTGCATTAAGATGCAGATTATCGTAAAAGTAAGCCCTTTTATAAAAGGCTGTATCAAATGCATAATCCCAGAATGGTTCATCATATCTTTTCAAAATACTTTTAATACTATCCAGCGAAACAGAAGATTTGAAATGCTGAACATACAGCGGTGATTGAATTACATACAGCCTGATATTTTTTTCTTTTACAATCTTTACAAAATTTTCAAAATTATTTTTTGCAAAAGAATCTGTTTCATCATTTTCATCTGTAAAAGCAGGTGGTTCGCCTGTTACTTTATTACCATGCATTGGCACATACCCATTCAGATTTTTAGCATCTTTTATTTTTCTTTTTCCAATTAT
>JBDTLW010000542.1:0-2752 GCA_039934575.1 Parafilimonas sp.
CTTGCAGTTACATCCAAAACAGAAGAAAGCCTGCCTCCATATTTTTCAGGTATGCTGCTTTTATACAGTTCTGCCGTTTTAATTATATCGGGATTGAAAGCAGAAAAAAAACCAAAAAAATGTGAAGGATTATATACGGTTGCATCATTAAACAAAATCAGATTTTGATCTGAAGCGCCGCCACGCACATTAAAACCTGTACTGCTTTCACCAACAGAAGTAACGCCCGGCAACGTAAGTATAGCACGCAATACATCTGCTTCGCCAAACACAGTTGGTATTTGTTTTATTGTTTTTATATTTAATTGTTGCACACCCATCAGTGTGCTTTTTACATTCACAGTTTTATCAGCGCTTACCGTTACATCTTTTAATGTTGGTATAAATTCATTCATCTCAACATTTAAACTTCCGCTTGAATACACTGCAACCTGCCGCCGTGTATCTGTCATACCAATACTTGAAATTTTCAGCACATGTCTGCCTTTGGGTAAGGTTAAACTATAATAACCGTATTGATCTGTTACCACACCGGTGCTTTGTTCCTGGTTAAGAATAGCTGCGCCAATTACAGGCTCGCCTGATTTTGCATCACGCACATAACCAGAAATTGTTGCTTTGCCATCGCCGGCTGCACTGGTTATATTCCCTATTTCAAACAATTTATTTTCAAGAGGGATCTTTACTTTTTCTTTTATGGTTGAATTACCTGTTAACTCAATTTGCGGAGCTGCTGATACTGTATCAGTTTTATTATTTTCCCGGCTGAGAAAATTTTCCGGCAATGTTGTTTGTACAGTAAAGCTGTTTGTAACAAATACATGGTTATTATCATCAATAGCAAAACGCAGATCTGTGTTTGTAAAAATTGCAGAAAGTATGCTTTCTAATGGTTGGGTTTTTGCATGAATGGTTACAGATAATTTATCTGTTTGCATTGTATCGTAATAAAAAAAATAATTACTGTTTGATTCTATTAAGCGAACAAAATAGTCAAAGCGCATACTATCTGCATCCACATTAAAAAGCGTTTGCGATGAAGCATGTATGCAGGCGCTGCAAAAAATTATTATCAGCAATTTTTTCATTTGGTATTATTTAAACCATCATAATAACTAACCATTTTTATCATTGAATATTCTGCGCTTTTTCTAAACTTCAGTTTATTCTGATGTATAAATTTTGTGAGTTCATTTTTGTGGTCTTTCAAAATATGTAAAACAGATCTTTTATCGCTTACAGGATAGTAAGTATTGTTTTTGAAAATATAATAATCGTTATGCGCTGAAAAATAAGATTCAGAATATTGTGTACTTATTTTTTCAACAATTTCTTTTTTACGTTTGGCATATAGTTTAGTATTGCCGTCATGCAGCACTTCATAAAAGCCTGTTGTTATAATACCGGCTGTTGAGCTGTCTGCAATAAGTTTTTCAAAATGATGTCCTGCATAATCAAAGGCACTTATTTTTTCTTTAACTAATAATAGCGCTGTATCGTTATAATTTTTTATCACTACATCATCATGCAGAATATCATAAAACATTTTTACAACAGAATAGAATATTCCATCATAAACAACAGAGCCATCTGCAAAATATGAGTCAAGAAAAAAAGGGTTGCCTGTTATTTTGTGATCATAATCTATATACGCACTTCCGTTGTACAGGTGAGTGTTTACACCAGCAGCATTATTATATACAGATACAGCTTTGGTAAAAGAAGGGTCAATTGATTGCTGGGAAAAAACGGGAAAAGAAAAAATCAGGAACAGGGATAAATAAAGCAGCTTGTTATTATTCATTTGAAGATTGCTTGCAGTTTTAAACTTTATTGATTTGATAAATATACCAACATCATTGATATATTAAAATTTAAAATAGCAGTTGCGATTTTATAAAGTCTTTTTATTTCTAATTACATCAGTTATTTAAAACTTAAAATAAACGAATAACCTTCCAAAATTTTTGCTGTCGTTTTCAATGCGGTGATAGAGGGGTTTAATATGTGGCTGCTGTAAAAAGCGTTCTACTTTTTTGCGCAATTGCCCGCTGCCTTTGCCAGGTATTATTTCTACTTCACGGATTTTTTTTTCAATAGCATCATTAAACGCCTGCTGCAATGCTTTATCAATAGCAGCACTGTTATTATAAATATTATGAAGATCAACCTTAATACGTGACATAATTTTAAAATAAATAATCAGCTATAATTTTTATCAACTAAAAAATCATACTCAGGATGTCTTTTTAAGTATGATGCAACAAAGGGACAATAGACCATAACTTTTTTACTATACTCCTTTGCCCATTCAAAAGCATGTTTTGCCAAAGCTGAAGCAATTCCTTTTCCGCTTAATGCATCAGGAACTTCTGTATGCATCAGCGCTAAATCATCTTTATGAAAACGATAAACCAATATAGCCAACTCATTATTTTCAACTACCTCAAATTGCTGCTGTTTTGTATTATTGATGATTTCAACCTTTTTCAAAATAAAAATGTGTTTATAGCGTGAGGATAAATATAAAATAAAAATCCTGACATAGGTTCTCAATTCTAAAAGATCATAAGCCGGAATATTTTTTATTATCAAGCTGTTACTATCTAATAAAATACTGCGATAAATAAGTACTTCACAATTTCACAAGTAAATAAGCAATCAGTTTAAGTAAGCCTTTCTGTTTCTACAGAAAGGCTGCTAAACTTGAATCATTCTAATTATTATTTCTGTTTTAAAAAAAATAAAATGA
>JBDTLW010000543.1:0-2744 GCA_039934575.1 Parafilimonas sp.
GTCCAAACATACAAGGCGATACAACAATTTATTACATTCAGAAAAAAATTCAAAACCTTAACTGCAACATTACAACTATTGCACGCGGTATTGCATTTGGGGGCGAGCTTGAATATGCCGATGAATTAACATTAGGAAGAAGCCTGCAAAACCGCATGCCTGTTGATAGGTACATCTCGCATTAGCATGTCAAAACGAAAAAAAATTTCTCTTCTCTGCATGTCGTTGCTATATATTATTGCAGGCATAAATCATTTTATAAATCAGGGTATGTATGTTGATATAATGCCACTCTGGTTATCACAACATTTATTATTAGTAAACATCAGCGGAGCCTGTGAAATTATTTTTGGAATTTTATTATTGCCTTTATATACGCGTCGTTTTGCAGCATGGTGTATCATTCTTTTATTGATTGCTGTTTTTCCTGCCAATATTCAAATGACAATAAATTATTATCATGAACATAATCCATATTTATGGCTTACGATATTAAGGATGCCCTTGCAATTTGTTTTAATAAGATGGGCATGGAAGTTTGCTAAAAAGCCATTTAAAAAATCAGGTGATTATATTTTGCAGTAAGAATTCCTCTGCAAAGTCCTCGGACCATAAGTGATAAAAACCTTAGTAGAAAATTAATTAATAAGGCAATAAGGATTTACAATGTTTTAATAAAAATTTCTACTAAGGTTTATAAAAATAATAAAGGTCATTTTTATTATTGCAGCTTCGCTATCTGCTCGTCATAATAATTTTTTGTAGCAATAACATCAGGTAAACTATGATACCAGTTTGATTCATGTTCAATAGATAACATGCCATTAAAATTTTGTCTTTTTAATTCAGCCAATACAGCCGGAATATCTATTACACCTTTTGATACAACTGTATCTGCAGCTTCTGTTTCATTAAACTTTACAATATCTTTTAAATGCACGCCAATTATATGTCCCTGTAATTCTTTTAAAGCATCAACAGGGTTTATACCATTACGTGCCCAGTGACCAACATCTGCACAACTGCCAATATTGGGATGCTTTACAGTAGCTGCTAAAACAGAATCAGGGCTCCAGTAAACATTTGGTTTTGGATGATCATGAATTGCCACTTTAATGCCATATACACCGGCGAGGCTATCTACCATATCCCACTGTTTCTTGTCAGGTTCTGCAGTTATATAACTCAAACCAAAATCTTTTGCAAGCTCAAATGCCTTTATCCATTCTGCTTTATCTTTTGGAACAATTACACCCATTGCAACAATACTGATTCCTTTATCCTGTAAAAGTTTTTTCAGTTTTGCTCTTGTGTCAGCAGTCATATCAGCGCCAAATTCTCCCGGCATACCGCCACCTAATTTTTGCCCCCAGAAAGCTTCAATATTTTTTATGCCTGAACTGTCAACTTTATCAAGCGCTTCTGTAAAAGTAAACTTCATGAATGTCCACATTTGCACACCAAGTTTAAAGCCATCCGTACTTCCGGTTGATGCTGCTGTTGTGTCCGCAGATGCGTTTGTTGTATCTGTATTTGTTGTTGACGTGTTGCTGTTGTTGCATGCTGCAAATATTAGGGTGCAGGCAATCATTAAAGAGGCAAGTAATTTCATGATATAGTTTATTTATGCGGCTAAAATAATACTTTGTCTTTAAAATTATTGCGCGCGAACTATATTCTTCTTACATTATTTAATTGGCTTCTGCAAAGCAAAACCAATTGTAACCATTGCATACAATTGATTGATTCTGTCTTCGGGCGAACCGTCAACCGTTGAATTGCTTGTTTCATCAATGCCCCAACCACGATTGCTTAACCCATATTTATAACCAACTCTTACGCCTGTCAAACAGGTTTTTGCTTTTGAGAAATCTGCAAAATCAAACTTTAAAGCGAAGTCGAGCACAGGAGCATTTTGATTAATGGTAACAGAGTTTTTATTTATCAATACATCATTAAAATCAGTGAAACCGTTTCTTTGAGAAATTTTTACAGCAGAAGAATAAAGCCCAATACCAAGCTGCGGCGCCAAATGGAATTTATTTACATTAACTATATAATAACCTGCGTTTACACCAGTATAAAAATTAAAAACAGAAGTATTGTAGCTATCATTTTTTTTTGGCGAAAAACCCATTGCAGATGTAAGACCAATTAAAAAATTTTTATGTCTTAAATCAATTTCTCCAATACTGCTTAAAGCAAATTTTCCAACCGTAGGCAGCCCCGCATCATTAAGCGTATGGTTTAAGTTTTTATAATTATTATATGCTGCGCCCGGGCCAAAATAAAATTGTATGGCTTTATCCGCATCATATTTTACAGTTGAACTTTGCGCATACGAAAATGTATAAGCAAGCAGGAAAAATGCAAGAATGATATTTTTTTTCATGTGTATTTCTTTTAATAAAAAATTATGTACGTTTAAATATGTTTTACAGATGTTTAGTAATAAACAATATTTAAAGCAAAGTGTTTTTAAAAATCATGCCGATATATTTATTTTAACTTTTAAAGGCAAAAAAATAATTTGCTTAGATGCATCTTTACTTCATGAAGTATTTTTTGTTTTGTTTTTGTTTGATCTCAGTTGCAAAAGCGCAGAACTATAACCCTGATGCAGTGAATAAGAAAGCTGCAGTTACGTATAGCAAAGCCATTGAAATTTTACAGAATGATGATATCAAAAATGCAATTCCTGTTTTAAATAATCGCTCAACAAGGTTTTTTGATGGGTTTCGAAA
>JBDTLW010000544.1:0-2737 GCA_039934575.1 Parafilimonas sp.
CATTATTTTTATCACTGCTTATTACTTTACTTTCTGAAAGAAATTGTTTGTATTGAGTGAGGGACATTTGCTCCATCTGATCTTCAGAAACAAGGTTAAGCTGGTTTCTTCCGGTTATAGCATTTCTTGAGCAGGAAACGGATGCAATTAATACAAAAAATAACAGGGCTACTTTTAATTTCATATATAAAACTTTAGATAAAACAAAGAAGGATGTCAGTGTCTTCTTTTTTGCCTGTTGCTGCGACGGCGGTCGCGATGCCTTAAGATTGGTACTTTACTTTCAGTTCCGTTAAGCAGGCGATTTATATTTTTTTGATGCGTAAGTATCACCATCATTGCAACAGCTACAGAAAAAATTCTGTACAGCGTTACATCATCATTAAAAATAAACAAGATGAATACCGCAAAGGCTATGCTTGAAAGTATAGAGCTGAGGGAAACAAATCTCGTTAAATATAAAACCAGCAAAAACACCCCCACACAGCATACAGCAACTATGGGTTGAATAGCTAATATCATTCCAAACAAAGTGGCTACACCTTTGCCGCCTTTAAAACCAGCCCATATAGGAAATATATGCCCGGCAACAGCAGCAAGCCCAAGACCAATCATAAAATTGGTTAAGTCTATATCATTTGTTTTGGCAGCATAATAAGGAATTAAAATATATAAAGATGTTGCAATAACGCCCTTGAGCATATCCACTATCATTACATACGTTCCCCATTTTGCGCCAAGCACACGATAGGTGTTTGTTGCGCCTGCATTACCACTTCCGTAATCACGAATATCAACTCCAAAATAGTATCTGCTAACCCAAACTGCAGTTGGAATGGAGCCAATGAGGTACGCGGCTATTATTAATAATAATTCGTTCATTGGAGACTAAACAAGATTAAGCTGAGTTGGCAAATATAAGCGCATTGATTTAAAAAATTCTATATAAAAAAATTTCATAGTAATTGTTAAAACAAACAATATGCCCTTGTTAAATTTTATTAAAAGCGGTTGTATGATCACTCAGTACGCTATTGAAAATGAAAATTGTTATAGTATTTACCTGGAACATTAGTAAAATAAAATAATGGCAGTTTAAAACTATTTTTGCACGAAACCAAATACACATGATGAATGTACTGCATCCCTGGCATGGAGTTTCCTACGGCGAAAAAGCGCCAAGAATTGTTAATGCTATCATAGAGATACCGCAAGGCTCAAGATGCAAATATGAAATTGATAAACCCAGCGGACTTCTCAGACTTGACCGCGTTATTTATTCTTCTTTTTATTATCCTATAAATTATGGGTTTATTCCACAGACTTACGGGGAGGATAAAGATCCGCTGGATATACTGGTAATAACATCAGTGCCCGTGCAGCCATTAACATTAATAGATGCAAAAGTTATCGGTGTTATGCAAATGATTGACAGTGGCGATGCCGATGATAAAATTATTTCTGTAGCTAATAATGATCCTGCTGTAAACCATTATAATAACATAGAAGAATTGCCTAAGCATTTCTTTGATGAGCTTCGTCATTTTTTTGAAGAATATAAAACGCTTGAAAAGAAAGCTGTAAAAGTTGCAGACTTTGGCGATAAAGCAATGGCTTTAGAAATTATTGAAGATGCCATTCATTTATACAAAGAAAAATTTATTAATAACGCATAAACATTAAGCAGAGTTTCTGCCTGCATTTATAATTCCGAATGAGCAACGCATAGCCAGCTTCTCATATTTTTCTTTAAAAGGAGAATCTTTTGTTTCCCTCAATTTCATAAGTGCATATTGCTGTATAGTAACCAGTGGCAACACAATCCGCTCACGCATCAGCACACTTGAATATTCAACAGGATAATCTGCCATTAAACTATCGTTGCCGGTTAGTTTTTGAAGATATTGTAATGTAAGTTTATACTCCGCATGCATCATATTCCAAAGTTTGCCATATGTCGGATTATCTGAAACATATTGCGTTAATGGAAAGAAACTTTTTACCATGGACATTTCACAATTATCAATCAGTGTTTTAAAAAACAGGGAATTTTTATAGAGAGACTGCACATTTTTCCACTTACCATAAGACTCTGCTTTTTTTAATGCAGCGCCTACGCCATAATAACCTGTAATATTTTGTTTTAGTTGACTGAAGGATCCTACAAAAGGTATAGCACGCAAGTCTTTCAGTGCAAGCGCTGCAGCTTTTCCGCGCTTTGTTGGTCTGCTTCCAATATTGGTTTCTGAATAAAAACGCAAGGGGCTAATCTCCGCTAAGTATTCAACAAAAGCAGGGTTATTTTTTAGCAGGATATAGGCATCATAACTATCTGCAGATAATTGTTTCAGTAATCGCTCTTCACTTCTTGATAAAGTATTTTCTTTTGAAGAAAACAACTCATTTGAAATGCCTGCATTAATAAGCTGCTCAATATTAAATTGTGCTGAATTAATTGTTCCGAAGTTGGAGCTTACAGTTTGCCCTTGCACGGTTAACTGAATTTCTTTGTTTGAAATATCATGCCCCATGGATGCATAAAATCTGTGTGTTTTACCGCCGCCGCGTGCAGGAGGTCCGCCGCGCCCATCAAAAAATATTACATCAATACCATTGCTTTTTGAAATAGCTGTAAGCTCCTCTTTGGCTTTATAAATGCTCCAGTTTGCCATTAAATATCCGCCATCTTTTGTGCCATCAGAAAAACCCAGCATAATTGTTTGCGTATTGTTTCTGA
>JBDTLW010000545.1:0-2734 GCA_039934575.1 Parafilimonas sp.
TCAAACGTTGCGCTCAATGACGATTGAAGAAACGTATGAACTTGCTGATGCAATCACAGAAGAAAATTGGAATGAAATAAAAGAAGAACTTGGAGATATTCTTTTACACATACTTTTTTATACACGCATTGCAACAGAACAAAACAGGTTTACATTAAATGATGTGCTTGAAACAATCTGCAATAAACTTATTGTTCGTCATCCGCATATTTATCCCGCAAAATCGGGAGAGGTTATAAAAGTGAATGATGCTGAAGATGTAAAAAAGAACTGGGAAAAAATAAAATTAAACGAAGGCAAATCTTCTGTGTTAAGCGGGGTTCCGGTTTCGTTGCCGGCAATTGTAAAAGCAGAACGCATACAGGAAAAAGTAAAACAGGTTGGCTTTGAATGGAAGCACACTGAAGATGTATGGCTTAAGGTAAAAGAAGAGTTGAATGAGTTACATGAAGCCGTTGAAAATAATAATACAAAAGAAGCGGAAGAAGAGTTTGGCGATGTGCTTTTCAGTCTTGTGAATTACGCACGGTTTTTGAATATTGATGCGGAAAATGCGTTAGAGAAAACCAATAAAAAATTCATTCACCGTTTCTCACGCATGGAAGTTATTGCTAAAGAACAAAGCAAAAATCTGTATGATATGAGTCTTGAAGAAATGGATGCCATCTGGAATATTGTAAAAAAAGAAAACCCAATTGCTTGATAAAAATAATTAAACATGCAATTAATAAAAATGCCTGGCTGTTTCTTGCTGCGGCGTGGGTTTATACGCTTTCATTCATCTTTACAAATTATCTTTCTTACAGTTCTTCTTCAGAAAAAGTTGCGCGCATTTTAAGCGAACATATTATAAGTCAGGAAAAATCATTTCAAAATCTTTTGCATGATTCAGCTAACGTTAGTGCAATAATAAATGACGGACCTTCTTCAGCAAAAGAGCAGCTTTTGAGTGATGCGCAGGGTATTTTTGCTTACCAGGTTAATGATCTGGGAAACCCTGTTGAAATTTACTGGAATACAAATAAAATGTCTGTAACGCAAACCGATCTTTCAAAACCGGATGGCAGCTATTTTGTACATTATCAAAACGGAGAATTCGAACTTGTAAAAACGTCTTTTACAAAAAATCATACAAACTATTTTTTTGTTACGCTTATACCAATTCGCTGGCAATATTTTATGCAGAATGAATACCTGCAGCCGCATTTTGCAGTAAGTGAAGATATAGGAAATGAGTATGAAATTACCGCAGCATTAAACGGTGTGCCGGTAAATAATTCTGCCGGAGAAACATTGTTTGGCATTACAGAAACAAATCAGTCTTACAGCGATACACCGGTGGGCTTTTCAGTTTTTCTGCGCATAGTTGCCTTATTATGTTTATTCATTTTTATAAATAATGTTGCCTCAGAAACTGCAGCAAAAAAAGATTTCAAAAGTGGATTTATATTATTGATACTATCTTTTTTATTGCTCAGGCTGATCATTTATTTTTTTCGTTTTCCTTTTAATTATCAAATAACATCTTTGTTTGATCCGGTTGTTTACCATGGTGGCTACATAAACAGGTCGTTAGGAGATCTGTTATTGAATGTGTTGCTTGTTTTATGGATAGTACTTTTTTTCAGAAAGAAAATAAAGACCACAACTCTTTATGCAGTAAAATTATTTCCTCTTTTTTACCGGCTTTTAATTTTTTCATCATTTCTTATTGTTCCGCTTATAAGCTTTTATGTTGCTGATATAATAAGCGGACTTGTTGTTCATTCTTCAATCAGTTTTAATGCAGCAGATTTTTTTTCGCTTACAGTGTTTTCGTTTATTGGTTTTGTTATCATTTGCATATTGTTGTATGTATGGCTTTACTTAACGGGTTTATTTGTACAGTTGGCATCAGAAACAAAAATTCCTTTATTCTGGCAATATATTTTAATTGTCAGTTGCAGTTTTTTGCTCATCTCTATTCCTGTGTTTTTCATTGATGCAAAATTGTTATTAATTGTTACGGGCATTATTTTTCTGCTGGTAACTGTTATACGTTATCGCAATAACCCTGCTTTATCCTCATTGGTAGCTTCTCCCTATTTTATAGTATGGGCATTAACTATAACTGCACTTGCTTCTGCACTTATCGTTTATCAAAATAATG
This sequence comes from Parafilimonas sp., assembly GCA_039934575.1. Taxonomy (GTDB): domain Bacteria; phylum Bacteroidota; class Bacteroidia; order Chitinophagales; family Chitinophagaceae; genus Parafilimonas. Next base: position 2,150 of record JBDTLW010000545.1, read on the forward strand.
CTAAAGAAAAAGTTTCTCGTATTAATACGGCAAAAGGCATTCAGGAACAAACTGATTCTTCAGGAACATTTCTTGTACGCATAGCGCTTAATAATTTTTCTGATGAATTTTTAAAAAATAATTTTGAAAGATTTAAAGATCCGTACGCGAATAAATTTATAAAAGACAGTCTTATTAATAAAAACCTGCCTGCATATTTTACCAAATTCATTACAAAGATTTATGTATTTGATAATAATAAGACGCCATTACATAATGAAGATTCAACAAGCTATGATGTTATAAATTCTGTGTTGCAAAACAAGAGCAAATCAACTGCTGTGCCCGGTCTTTATTTTTACCGCAACAAGCCAGATAACTACAATTATATTTATACAAGAAAGATTATAAAAGATTCTGCATACCTCGGCTCTTTATTTGTGCTGGTGCAGCCAAGATTATATGAAAATACTACGCTTGTTCCGGAGTTGTTTAAACAGACCAATGATATATCTTCTCTTACAGAAAAAGGTTATGTATTTGGTATTTATGATAACCGCAAACTTGTAAGTTCTTTTACAGGATTTAATTTTTCAGATTCTGTTA
>JBDTLW010000546.1:0-2733 GCA_039934575.1 Parafilimonas sp.
TTAGAAAAACTTTTGTTAAGTGAACAAAAAAATGTTGTATAACCCTGACAGGTTTTTTCAGTCAACATAATTGTTTTTAGCTGCAATAAACCTGTCAGGGTTCACTTATTATTTTATTTCAAAACAACTATTATTAAACCAATCAAAACAACCGGAGGTTAAATATGATAAAAGTAAGCGTACTATATCCGAATGGAGAAGGCAAAAAATTTGACATGGATTATTATTGCAACAAACATTTTCAATTGGTAAAGGAGCTGTCAGGTGCAGCAATTAGAAAAGTAGAAATTGAGCAAGGCATTGCCGGTGGTACGCCTGATGCCGAAGCTACGTATATGGCAATGGGACATATTTTTTTTGATAGCATAGATGATTTTAATGCATCCTTTGTGCCGCATACAAACATATTTGTAAACGACATTCCGAATTTTACAAATGCCGTACCTGTAGTTCAAATAAGCCAGGTTATTATGTGATCTTTTGAGCGGGGTTTCAGAAAATAATCATCGGAATAGGCAGAAATAAAAATCCCTCGGAGAACCGAGGGAATTTGTTATGAGCAAGCAACCGATTGACTATTACAAACGTCAATAGATGCGCAAAATATAGTTTTTTTATAAAACGAACAAATGTTAGTTTATTTTTTTTAAAATAATTTCTTCCAATGGGTTTTAAGTTTGCAAACTTAAAACTGAGTTAATAAAAAAATAATGCTTAAAAGTTTTCAGAACATCAGCGCTTTTGTTTTTGATATGGATGGTGTGCTTACGGATGGAAGTTTGCTTATAATGGATGAAGGTTTGATGATAAGACGAATGCATATAAAAGATGGCTATGCGCTGCAGCTTGCTGTAAAAAACGGTTATATAATTCTTGTTATTTCCGGAAGCAATTCTCCGCAGGTTAAAGAAAGGCTTTTAAGATTAGGTGTGAATAATGTGTATATGCAGGTTGAAAATAAGATTGAAAAACTAAAGGAGTTATTAATAGAGTTTAAAGCAGAAAAAGAAAATATTTTATACATGGGCGATGATATTCCTGATCTTGAAGTGATGCAATATTGCGGCTTAGCCTGTTGCCCGGCGGATGCTGTTTCTGAAATTAAAAATATTTCAAAATATATTTCGCCGGTTAAAGGCGGTGAAGGATGTGTGAGAGATGTAATTGAAAAAGTAATGAAATTACAAGGCAAATGGATGGCAGATACACATATACCTTCTGCATAAACAACAGTTTACATTCTTTCTTTAATTATTTTGCATCCAAAAGTTTTATTTCTGAAATTAATTACAGCATTTTTACGATTAATAAGATGGCCTAATTTAGTTTTTATAGCCATAACACAAATACTGTTTATGTATTGCGTGATGCAGCCACTTTTGGCGGCAAGCGGTAAAAAGCCAAACCTGAATCCCGGGCATTTTTTTTTACTGATAATTTCTTCTGTATGTATAGCAGCCGCAGGTTATATTATTAATGATTATTTTGATTTGAATATTGATCGCATCAATAAACCAGATCGTTTAATTGTTCAGAAAATTATAAAGCGCCGCTGGACGATAGTATGGCATTTCTTTTTAAGCATGGCAGGGGTTGCCATAGGCTTTTACCTTGATCTTACAACACATGTAACCCTGCTTGGATTTTCAAATATGATTTGTGCAGGTCTGTTGTTTGTGTATTCTATTTCGCTTAAGAAAAAATTATTAGCAGGCAATATTTTAATTTCTGTGTTAACCGCATGGACGGTGCTTGTGGTAAGCTGGTGTGAGGCGCGTTTCTTTTTTAATGCTGCAGATATAAATGTTCATAAAATTGTACGCGTAACATTTCTTTATACAGGTTTTGCTTTTGTAATTTCTTTAATTCGTGAAGCAGTAAAAGATATAGAAGATATTGAAGGCGATAGAAAATACGGATGCAAAACAATGCCGATAGTTTGGGGTGTAAATGCCTCTAAAATTTATGTGGCAATCTGGCTTACAACCATCACGCTAACTTTAATGCTGGTGTTTATTTATATGCTGCAAATACATTGGTGGATTGGCGCTTTGTATTGTTTAATATTAATAATTATTCCATTGCTTAGAATATTTCAAAAACTTTTTGCAGCCCAAACCCCGCAGGATTTTCATAAGCTCAGCAGCATGGTAAAATTTGTAATGTTCACCGGAATTCTCTCAATGATTTTTTTCCGTATCTACAGTTGATCATCATGCAAAAAATAATTCTTGCTTCACAATCTCCAAGAAGAAAACAATTACTGCAGTGGGCAGAAATAGATTTTGATGTTGAGGTAAGCGCAGCGGACGAATCTTTCCCTCAGCATTTATCTGTTGAAGAAATTCCAATTTTTATTGCGCGTAATAAAGCAAAAGCTGTTCAGCAAAAAAATAAAAGCAATGCGATTATTCTTGCTGCAGATACAATTGTTGTTTTACAAAACGAAGTAATAAATAAACCCGAAGACAGAGATGAAGCAATTAAAATTTTGCAATCTTTATCAGGCAAACAACACCAGGTAATTACCGGCGTTGTTTTATTACAAAACAAAAAAGAAATAAGCTTTGCTGATGTAACGCAAGTTGAATTTCATGAGCTAACAAACGATCAAATAATTTTTTACGTTGATAAATATAAACCTTACGATAAAGCCGGCGCCTATGCTATACAGGAATGGATTGGTGTTATTGGAATTAAGTCCATCAGCGGTGATTTTTATAATGTGATGGG
>JBDTLW010000547.1:0-2717 GCA_039934575.1 Parafilimonas sp.
GGGATTCCGCACGGAATGATTTTCCTGTTATCAATTTTAAAAAGCAATTCTTTCACGCGATGTGCTGCTCCTTGCCCTATTATATTGCTCACCATACTGTTTGATGCAGAAGCAAACGACCAGGCAAAGCATCCGAAAATACCAAAAAGATTGCGCATAATATTTGAAATAGCGAGCGGTTGTGTACCGTGATGTTCTATCAGTATATAAAAAAATTCCCAGCTTGATGTGCTGATGGCAAACTGCAAAACAATAGGCGCTGATTGTTGCAGAATTAATTTTGTTGAAGCGCGGTTTAATTTTTTATTTTCAAAAAGTTTTACACTTTTACCAATGCCTTTAAAATGTATAACACTGAATATGGCAATAAGCCCTGTAAACTCTGCAATAATAGATGCATACGCTGCACCATTAAAACCTAATTCAGGAAAACCAAAATGACCGAAAATAAATGCATAATCGAAGAAAACATTTGCAATGGTTTCTGCAAGCGTGCCGATGATTAAATACTTGCTTTGATTAATACTTATCAGCAAAGAATTGCGCATTTGATAGATGTATAAAAATGGTAACCCCCAAATGCGGATGCGCAAATAAGATATTGCCATTTGTATATCCTGCTCACTATGCAATGAATATTTTAAAATAACTGGTGCAATAAAATATGTAACTAAAATACCTGCAACAGCAAATGCCAGGGCAATACGCACAGCCTGTAAAAAAAGCAAACCAATTTCTTCTGATTTATTTTCTCCGGCACGGCGGCTCATCAACGCCTGCAAACCGCTGCTTAAACCAAATCCCATTACACCAAACACCAGGTAATACACACCTGTAATACCCGCAATAGCTAATGCCTGCTGACTTAAATGACCAAGAAAAATATTATTGGTTATAAAATTAATATTGGGTACAAGAATAGAAGCAGCAATAGGCAACGCAATGCGCAGAATTTGTTTGTTGCTTATCTCAACCTGTAATTGCATATTTGCCGCAGTAGCCATGGGCGGGCGAAGGTAAAGTGAATATTAATTAACGAACTAAAGCAATTTGTATGAATGCAACAGACTGGATTGGTACCATCGGTGTAACTCTTTTATTGCTGGCTTTTTTTTTAAGTAGTATAAAAAAAATTGGTCAGCACAGCCTTCTATATATTGCTTTAAATTGCTCAGGAGCAGCAATGGCATGTTTTGCTTCTGTATTGTTGCACTATATGCCTTTTATAATTTTAGAAGGTACATGGACGCTGGTATCAGTTATTATTCTGGTTAATTATTTCATTAAAAAATAAACATGAATAAACTACCGGTACTAATTATTTATACGTTATAATTATATTTTATTTTTACTTATGGAGCAGGTAGAAGAAAAACCAAGCAGGTTGCGCATCGTATTTAAGATTGCCTTTATCTGCAATATTTTTTTTATTGTTTGTATGATCCTGAGGTATTCAAAAGCGCCTCAATATATTCCTCAGCCTTTAATAGAATTGTCTATTATTTTAGGATGGTCTGCAATGTTCATTAATCTTATAAGCTTTGTACTTGCACTTATATTAATTTCACGAATTAAAACCAGGCAAATTCCGCTTTGGCTTTTATATACGAATATCATTTTCTTTATTATTCAATTTTATTTCTTCTTTTTATTACATGATTAATACAATACTTAAAGACAAACCAACAAAACTGTTTCTTGGCTTTACTGCTTTTTTTGTTGCCAATGCGCTGATAGCAGAATGCATCGGCACAAAAATATTTTCGCTTGAAAAATTATTCGGACTGCATCCATCAAACATTACGTTATTTGGACAAAGTGGTTTATCATTTAATTTAACCTGCGGTGTTTTATTATGGCCATTAGAATTTGTAATGACAGATTTAGTAAACGAATATTATGGACCAAAAGCTGTACGTCGCATAAGTTATACAGCAGTAATATTGATCAGTTATGCATTTATAATGTTTTACAGCAGCATTCATATTCCGCCTGCAGATTTTTGGATAACAACAAATCAAAGCAAAGGTGTTGACAATATGCAAACCGCATTCAACGGAATTTTTGGGCAGGGCATGTGGATTATTCTTGGCAGCCTTACTGCATTCCTCGTAAGCCAGTTTGTTGATGTAATTATTTTTCAGCGCATAAAAAAAATAACAGGTGATAAACATATATGGTTACGCGCAACAGGCTCAACATTGGTTTCGCAATTGGTAGATAGTTATATTGTATTGACGATTGCTTTTAAGCTTGGCAGCAACTGGACGTGGCCGTTAATATTTGCGGTAGGAACGATGAACTATATTTATAAATTTATCATGGCAATAATTCTTACGCCCGTAATTATTTTTGTTGAAAAAAGAATTGAAAAATATGTTGGTCATAAAACGGCAGTGCAAATGAAACGTGCAGCAATGGGACAGGATGATGATGGCTTTGTAAATATTCCAACAGCGGGTTGATTGAATATTGCTTGTTGAAAATTGAATATTGTGCATTAATAATATAGAGTATTAAAAACTCACACTCACATTAAAGCTTGAATCATCATTTTCTTTTAATGCTGCTGCAGTGGCATTGCTAACACGAAAATCAATGCCTTTATTTTCTTTCAGATCACCCATATTCCACAGCACTTTTGCATACACAGCATTGCCATTATCTGCAGTTAATTTCACAATGGTTCCAGGCGTAATATCGTTTGCAAGAATATA
>JBDTLW010000548.1:0-2716 GCA_039934575.1 Parafilimonas sp.
AAGTTGTAAAGGAGGAAGAAGAAAGCTTTTTGAGAACTTTGGAAAAAGGATTGAAAAGGTTTGATGAATATTTTAAGGAGTCTACTAAAAGCATTTCAAGTAAATTATCTAAGCAAGTTGGTAAATATATTACGACAAGTGTTGGCGCTTTTTCTAATGAGCTTGTAGTTAGTGGAGAACTTGCTTTTGAATTATATGATACTTATGGATTTCCTTTTGATTTAACTAAGCTTATAGCTGGTGAGAGAGGCTGGCGAATTAATGAAGAAGGATTCAAGACAGAGATGCAACAACAAAAAAATCGTTCACGTGCAGCAACAGTAATTGATACAGAAGATTGGGTTATTGTGAATGATGATGTGGCATTAAGTGAGTTCGTTGGTTATGATTCAACAGAAATAAAAACGAAAGTTGCGAAGTATAGAAAGGTAAAAACTAAAGGCAAAGAGCAATACCAGATTGTGTTGGAAGCAACACCATTTTATGCAGAAAGCGGCGGGCAGGTTGGAGACGTTGGACAATTGATAATTGATAATGGACAATTGACAATTACAGATACAAAGAGGGAAAATAATCTTATTATTCATTTTGCAGATTCACTTCCTAAAAATATTAATGATGATGTAATTGCAAAGGTTGATTTCAGTAAAAGAAAACAAACTGCAATTCATCACAGCGCAACACATTTATTGCATGCGGCTTTAAGAAAAGTATTAGGTAATCATGTGCAGCAAAAAGGAAGTTTGGTAAATGTAGAACATTTGCGTTTTGACTTTTCTCACTTTGCAAAAATGACTGATGAAGAAATTGAAAAAGTGGAAGCGTTGGTAAATGAAAAGATAAGAGAAAATATTCCTGTTGTTATAAAACAATTGCCAAAACAAGAAGCATTGAAACTTGGTGCTATGGCTTTGTTTGGAGAAAAATATGGAGACATTGTTCGCGTTGTTATTATTGACCCGAAGTATTCTGTTGAGCTTTGCGGAGGCACGCATGTAGGTGCAACCGGTGAGCTTGGTTTCTTTAAAATAAAACATGAAACTGCTGTTGCAGCCGGTGTTAGAAGAATTGAAGCAGTTTCAGGTGTATCGGCTGAAACACTTATACAGCAACAGTTTCAACAAATGCACTCCATTCGAGAAGCATTAAAAAATCCAAAAGATATTTTAAAGTCAATTGAAAATTTGAACACAGAAAATGCCGAACTGAAAAAACAAGCCGAGGGTTTTGAAGCGAAGCAATTGCAATCAATTAAAAGCGATTTATTGAAGCGTATTCAAATTATAAAAAGCATAAGTTTTATTGGCGAAGAAGTTGAAATAAATAATGCAGACGCTTTAAAGAAATTATCTTTTGATGTAAAAAATTCTTTGATAGCAGAAGGGCATGAAGGTTTATTTTTTATTGTGCTTGTTGCAAATATTCAAGGTAAGGCTTCAGTAATAATTATGATTGATGACAGGCTTGCTGCTGATAATAATTTAGATGCATCAAAAATTATAAAACAAAATATTGCGCCATTAATTAAAGGCGGCGGCGGCGGACAAAAAACTTTAGCTACTGCCGGCGGACAGGATGCAAGTAATCTTGATAAAGTGATTGAAGTTGTAAAGGGTTTGCTATAATTTATGTTTACTAAATCAACTTATCATTTGTTGCGATCTTAATAGCCTGCGTTCTTGAAGTTACATGCAGGTTCTCATAAATATTAGCAATACCTGCAACAAGCTTACAACTGTATGTGTGCTTAAAAATAATTTTTATCAAGACTTTATCTTGAACAGCAAACCCGTTGCAATAAGCAGCGGTTAAGAGCCTATAATGAACACAAAACCTGCTGAAAATTTCAGCGGGTTTTTTTAAAAGTTATCTTTATTAGCTAACTGTCCGCAGGCGGCATCAATATCTTTTCCGCGGCTTCTTCTTAGCCTCGCATTTACACGATTGTCTTCAAGAAACTGCATAAATTTTTGAGTGGTTTCTTCATCCGGTTTGGTAAAATGTGCGCCGTCAATTGGGTTGTATTCAATGATGTTTACAAGATCAGCAGGAACCTGTCTATATATCTTCATCAGCTCTTCTGCATCTTTTTGTGAGTCATTAAAATTTTTAAATAAAATATATTCAAGCGTTACTTCATTATTTGTTTGGCGATAAAAATAATTCAGCGCATCAATCAAAGATTTAATATTATTTGTTTCATTAATGGGCATTATCTGATTGCGCTTTTTATCGTTAGCAGCATGTAAGGATAATGCCAGTTTAAAACGCACTTTATCATCACCCAATTTCTTGATCATTTTTGCAATGCCTGCTGTGGAAACTGTAATACGTCTTTGGCTCATGCCCATTCCATCTTCAGCAGAAATTTTTTCAATTGCCTTTAATACATTATTGTAATTAAGCAATGGTTCGCCCATGCCCATAAACACAATATTTGATAAACGCTTGTTATAGATTTTTTCTGTTTCTGCATTTATCAAAGCAACCTGGTCATATATCTCATCAAAAGTTAAGTTGCGTTCACGTTCCATTTTTCCTGTTGCACAAAAAGAGCAATTTAAGCTGCAGCCTATCTGCGAAGAAACACAAGCTGTTTTTCTTTCTTCAGTAGGAATTAAAACACCTTCAACAAAATGATTATCGAAAGTCTTAAAGCGTGTTTTTATAGTTCCGTCTTCGCTGTGTTGTGTGGTATTGATGGTTAATGCAGGCA
>JBDTLW010000549.1:0-2716 GCA_039934575.1 Parafilimonas sp.
ATCAAGTTCACCTGATTTTACCCAAGGAATATTTCCATTATAATATTTAAGTTCTGTTCTGCTCGGTGTTCCTCCGCTTGTTGTATGACAGACTTCTCCCAACTTCACCCACTTCCAATCTTTTGGTAATTGATTTATATTTTGCTGTTCAATCATTAGCGTATCTGTTGTGATTTGCTTTCAAATTTTTCATTCTATCTTTGTATTAAGTCTGCTTTGCATGAATGTCGACTTCAGGTCGTTTCCTATCTAAAGACAGGATCAGTGCAATTGCGGACTTATTTTATTCTTAGATGTCAAAGGATTTTTTGGACTATAATAATTTTTCCAGCCTTCATAATTCTCTTCATCATACAGATCAATAACCAACGAAATTTGCAGATTCAGGTAATCATAAAATCTTGTTTCCCCTTTTTCAAAAACACGTTGAACAGCCCAGCAGAAATAATCTGCCACATTTAATAAAGGCTCTTGTGTTGGATACAGAACATTAAAAGCTACATTGGCAATTATATCTTTTCTTGAAACTACTATTTCATTTTTATCCTGTTTGTTCTTTCTTGTTTTGGTTTCTGCAAGACGCTCCTTTGCTTTTTCAAGACCTAATAATAAATTGTGATTTTTGGTACTTCTGCCACGCTCTGCAATATTCAATACCAGCTTATCTTCTTTCTCCAATTTATTTTTCAACAGATGAGATAGCAAGTCAGCATAAAAATATTGCTCTTTGCCTTTATGTATGTTTTCATAACGGTGTATTGATTTTCTTGCAACAACTGCTTCAAATGAACAGTTAACAGTTTTAATAAAATCGAAAAATATTTTTCTTACCTCAGGTAAATCATCTGTTGCATGGAAATAATATCCTGCACCTTCTTTTTTCTTTAATAGTGATTTTACCTGGTAGTAGGAATCGTTTGAAACAGAAATTTGTAATTCATTTATTTTCTTTCTCAACGGCTCAATCGGTTCCTTAAATTTTACCATACCAAGAATAAAACAATTAGATACACCTTCAGTACCAATAATGGGTTTTCTTCCCTTTCCATAAAAGGCAGTATCTCCTGCTTCATCTAAAAAGCGATGATTGATTTTAATATGGTTCTTTTCCCTCATCATTCACTATTACATTTCTATTCCACCATTTTGTTAACCTCAACGAAATAGTATCATTCTGTTGACATCAACGAAATGATATCTAATCATTTTGCAACATCAGTAAAATGGTTTTACGCTGCAAGTGCTTCGTTTAATTCATTAATAATTTCGTCCATGCCATCACCAAACAACTGCCACATTTTTCCCAATCCACCAACGGCATTAAAAGGGTCGAGCTCAAAATCTTCTTTCTCCACATGAAAGCTGCCGGCAACATAATCTTTTATCATGCGCAGCCATTGCATTTGCTCTTCGGTAAAGCGGTTATGCTGCCCTGCATTCTTTTTTAATATCCATTGCTGAAAATTTTTGTCCACCGTTTTATCATATACAGTTAGCGTAGCATCTATGTCGCTGATGTTGCGGAGTATGCTTACCAGTGCCGTGAGTTCATTTTTTGCTGAGCCATCTGCCTGCTTCAGTTGCTCATAGGCCTTCCACACATGTGTAGGCGCCAGCAGTGGTTGCTCTGTTTTTATTTTTTCGCAGAGGTCGCGTATCATGCTGTAGGTAAGCTCACGGCGGCTGTAAGGCTGGCTGTAAAAAATCTGCAATGCGGTGATGGTATCTTTATGCGCTTCTATCCATGCAGTAAAATTGCTGATGGTGAGTTCTGCTGCTGCCTCCTGGTCTTTAACCCAACCTATGTTGGTGATTGCATCTATGTTTATGTGGTCAATCACCTGGTCGTATTTCTTACGCACATCAACAATGTAATTGCGTAAGTCGGGATTGTTGAAAACGGCAACAGCATTTTCTATTATTTGCTGATGGGTCTTTTCAATTGCGGCATCAATATCTGCAGGTGCCGCATCAGCCATCTCACTTCTAATTTTTGCCTTTTCACTTTCAATAGTATCCGGGTCATACGCATTCAACAACTCTTTCACTACATGATGTATGCTTTGTCCGTTTGCCTGTTCAGCAAACATTGTTTTTTCTCTATCATTGATTTGTTTATCCAAACGAATTAAACGGTTCGCCAATGTTGTAAGAATATCTTCCTGCGTATTGCCCATCGCTACATTTTGCAACAGGTCTTTCAAACTCATGCCCGGCTTTTTTTCTAATGGGCGGCTATCTGTTTTCTGCGAACTTTCCACACCAATGGCATCAATAATTACAAAATGATCTTTGGTGAATTTGGCTGATGGTGTGCCTGTTGCTCTTAACTGTTCAAGGCTGCAGGTGCGTGTGCCGCGACCTTTCATTTGCTCATAATAGCTGCGGCTTTTTACATCACGCATAAACAACAATACTTCCAGCGGACGAATATCGGTGCCGGTAGCAATCATATCAACCGTTACAGCAATGCGTGGATAATAATCATTACGGAACTGGCTTAGTACACTCTTCGGGTCTTCTTCACTTTTGTAGGTTATTTTTTTGCAGAACTTATTTTCTTCACCAAATTCTTCACGCACAATTTCAATAATATCTTCTGCATGAGAATCTGTTTTAGCGAAGATTAAAGTTTTCGGGACTTCGAAGAAGACCTCACCCCCCGCCCTCTCCAAAGGAGAGGGAGCCAAACCCTGCAAATTTTTATCATTACTAC
>JBDTLW010000550.1:0-2705 GCA_039934575.1 Parafilimonas sp.
CATATTTTCCTTTACCGGGATAAGTATGCACCGGATTTTCTTTGGTTGATGTAGAGCCGTCACCAAAATCCCATTCATAATTTGATGCGCCTTTAGATTCATTTTTAAAAGTAACTGTTGCGCCATCTACACTTACTGTATAAAAAATAAAAGGCCCGGGAACAGTTGAATCTTTTTTACAGGAAGTAAAATTAATAGCGGCTATTAAAGAAGCTATTAAAATAGTAAGATTTGATTTTTTCATGTTGTATATTTTTACCTGCTATTATTTCATTTTCAAATTTAAGCCTTACGGATTTTGTGTACACAATAAATTACTCTGCACTTCATCAATCGGAATATAATAAATAGTACGCGGATCATCCGGCTGAATGATCATGTTTGCATAACCTGTAGGCTGCTTTGAAAGATCAACATCTGTTTCTTTTAAGCCCGGCAAATGATAACCCCAATATATTCTGCCCATCGGCATATTATTCCTGTAAACATCAAAGGTACGCTGACCTTCAAATGCAAGCTCAATGCGTCTTTCATTCAACACAACTCCTAATAAAGTTTTACCTGCAGGCACAGTGCCATTATATAAACTTGCCTGCAAACCGCGGTTCTTTCTTATCATATCCACATCATCCAATGCATCTTTTGTATTGCCCATTTTTGCATTTGCTTCGGCACGGTTTAAATACATTTCTGCTATACGGAACATGATTGGTGAGCTAAGCGTTGGGCTACCATCCTGGAAAGAAAATTTAGATACATAATATGTTTCAATCCCATTCTTTTTAGCAATACCACCACTGCCATCAGACAGAGGTATAATATATTTCCAGCGTACATCTTCAGGATGTGCACTCATTAAATTACGTATAGATGTTGTGGCATATTCTTCACCCCAACCGCTATTGCCATCAGAGTAAACCATAGATGCTATGGAACCAAATTTTCCGTAATCTTCTTTTGGTGTAAACGCAATGCAAAAAATAGTTTCACTGCTGCCCATTGAGTTGGCAAACATGGATGGAAATTGCGTTGCTGTAGCTAATGAAAACCTGCCTGAGTTAATTACTTTACTTGCATAATCGGCAGCATCTTTATTATCGCCCATATATAAATACGCTCTTGACAGCAATGCTTCTGCAGCTTCTTTGCTGGCATATTCCACACCGCGCGGTTGGCCCATCAATCCTTCTGCTTTTTGTGCATCAGCAATAATTTGGGCATACACTTCTTCAACAGATGATCTTGCTTTTTGTGCAGGATCGCTGGTTGATGTTCTTAATACAATTCCATCTGCAGCTTTATTTAGCGTATAAGGCATTGCAAATAATCTTACCAAATTAAAATGACTGAACGCTCTTAAAAAATAACATTCACCCAAAAGTTGTTGTCTTGTTTTATCATCTGTTGGTTCTTTTTCTACTGCTTCAATTACAGTATTGCAATCGCTGATTATTTTGTAAGAAATATACCAGAAATATCTTGTATTGGTTTGTGTGGGCGAATGGTTTAAACTGAAACTATAAAAGAATGGATCTTCAGTTACCTGTGCACAAACAAAATCATCGCTTGCAAAATCTGATAGCTGAAAATACTGGCGCAGATACATATTATTATCATCTGCTGAGCCATTAAATTCTACATGATCTTTAAACAATGCATACGCGCCGTTCACTGCATTAGTTAAACCTTCTGTTGTTGAAGTGAGCACTTCTGTAGTAATAGCATCGCTGGGTGCAACATCTTTTATACAACCACTTACAGTGATTGAACAAATAATAATGGCAACTGCCCAAATATGTATTGATCCTATTTTCACGATATTCATTTTTAATAACGATTTATTGATTGATTTGTTTGTTACATCCTGCAACATAAAAATCTTTTTCAAATTATATATCAACTTCTTCTTCATGATCTATTAAAATTTTACGTTGATGTTTAAAAGATACTGGCGATTATTGGGATATTTAAAATCGCTTACACCAGGTGTTACAAATGCAGCGGACTGAATAGTTGTTTGCGGATCTTGCCCTAAAAATTTAGTGAATGTATAAATATTATCCGCAGACACAGAAACATCAATATTCTGCAAACCAAAACGCTGCGCAAATGTTTGCGGCAAGCTGTAACCGATCATAATATTGCGTATAGAAATAAAGCTTCCATCCTGTAAATATCTTGTTGAAACTTCCGTTGAATTAGCTGCATTTTGCGGACTTGGGTTAGTTGCAATATCCCCGGGTTTTGTCCATATCTTATAATTGGAAGGCAATACAAGTTGATTATAATAAGGCTCATTACCATCATTCATTACAAAGCGAAGATCATTGCTATACACTTTGTTTCCATATAAAAAATAAGCATTCACGCTAAGCGAAAAAGCCTTGTAAGTAAATGTATTGGTTAAACCACCCTGGTATCTTGGTAATGCAGACCCAACCTCCTGAAAAGTTGCATCAGCATAGCTTGATGTTGCTTCTACTGCTGTAGTATTTCCATTATCATCTTTCGTTATTTTCTGCCATAAAGGTGCCCCGGTTTGCGGATCAACACCCAACCAAACAGGCATATAAAATTCATATAAATTACCATCGTTGCGGTATATCTGCGATATAGCCCAATCGCCGGTTTTGATAAAACTTGCAGGCAATTCTTTTAAAGTATTTGTGTTGAAACTGATATTAAAATCAGTAATCCATGAAAAA
>JBDTLW010000551.1:0-2697 GCA_039934575.1 Parafilimonas sp.
TATTCCAACCATACTGGATTACCGGAATCTTATTGAAGCGAAATCTTTATTAAATACACCGCCGGTTTTTGCCATTTATGCAAGCATGCTTACATTAAGATGGATAAAAAAAGAAGGCGGTTTACGTGTAATGGAAAGAAGAACACAGGAACGCGCTGATCTGTTTTATGAAACATTAGATTCATTACCGGCATTTGAAGGCAAGGTTGTAAGACAAGACAGAAGTTTGATGAATGCAACTTTTCTTACAACAAAACCGGAGCATGAACAATTATTTTTAGATGAATGCAAACAAAACGGAATGGTTGGTGTAAAAGGACATCGCAGTGTGGGCGGTTTGCGTGTATCCATGTATAATGCTTTGCCATTAAGCAGCGTAAAAGTTTTGTGTGATCTGATGAAAGATTTTTCTGATAAACATTCTTAATCGTAATTAAATTTTTAAAACTATTAATGTCAACTATAAAACCATTTAAAGCGCTTAGACCACACGCGCAGCTTGCAAAACAGGTTGCCAGCAAACCGTATGACGTATTAACAAGCGCAGAAGCTAAAATAGAAGCACAGGGAAATCCAAATTCATTTTTGCATATTACAAAAAGTGAAATAGACCTGCCGGAAGCTACAGACGTGCATAGCAATGAAGTGTATGAAAAAGCAAAAGAAAACCTGAATGCATTTATAAAACGTGATATTTTATATTCTGAAAACAAAGAATGTTTTTATGTCTATCGGTTAATAATGAATGGCAAAAGCCAAACGGGTTTGGTTGCATTAAGCAGCATTGATGATTATGAAAACAATATCATTAAAAAACATGAACTGACAAGACCGGATAAAGAACTGGATCGCATTAATCACATTAAAGCAACAGGCGCACAAACAGGAAATGTTTTTCTTGCTTACCGTGATAATGATGCACTGAATAAGATAATAGACAAACTAACAACCACAAAAAATCCTGTGTATGATTTTGTTGCGGATGATGATATTGCACACGCAATATGGATTGTAAATGATGATAAACAGGTGGCTGAAATAATTAGAATCTTTGAAACAGAAATTGAAGCTACTTACATTGCAGATGGTCATCATCGTGCTGCTTCAGCAGCTAAAGTGCGTAAAGATTTAAAAGAAAAAAATGCAGAAGCGGATTATTTTCTTACCACATTATTTCCGGCTGCTCAATTGCAGATATTAGATTATAACCGTGTAATTAAAACACTCAATTGTTTAAGTGAGTCAGACTTTTTACAGGCATTGCAAAATGATTTTATACTTGAAGTACAAACATCAGCATACAAACCTGAACAGCCGCATACATTTGGCTTATACCTCAATAACAAATGGTATAAGCTTACTTCAAAAGAAGGGACATTTACAAACGACCCGATCGGTGTGCTTGATGTAACTATTCTTCAAAATAATATTCTTTCAAAATATTTAAATATACATGACCAGCGTACCGATAAAAATATTGACTTTATCGGCGGCATTCGTGGTTTAACTGAACTGGAAAAAAGAGTGAACAGCAGTGAATATGTAATGGCTTTCAGTTTATATCCGGTAACTATTGAACAACTATTTGCCATAGCAGACAGCAATAATACCATGCCGCCAAAAAGCACATGGTTTGAGCCTAAGTTAAGAGATGGATTAGTTACGCATCTTATTTATGAAAATTAATTTAACGGCAGATTTATATTTAAGGCATGATATTTTATTGAAAAGCGCGGAATCAGAAATATATTCATCTGATTAAAAAAAACAGTGCATGAAAAAGATTTTTCTTTTAATTATTTTATTATACACAGCGCAATTAATGTATGCGCAGGAAACTGTTGAATCTATCCGTAAGCAGGCAACAATATCTGCACAGCAACAGGATTTCAGCGGGGCTATACAAATACTGCAAAAGGGATTGCAACAGTATCCTGATAATATTGATCTTTTAAAAGATGAAGCCTACATCGCTTATCTGGGAAGAGATTATCAGCATGCAATGCAGGTAGGAAAAGATGTTGTGCAGAGAGATGATGCAGATGTGCAAAGCTACCAGATACTCGGGCTTGTATATAAGGCTATTGCAGATTATAAAGAAGGAGATAAATTATATAAAACAGCTTTAAAAAAATTCCCAAAAAGCGGTGTGCTCTATAGCGAGTATGGTGATATGCTTGCGCAATATGATAACAAACGCGGCGCTATTGTGCAATGGGAAAAAGGTATTTCTGCAGAT
Organism: Parafilimonas sp.; assembly: GCA_039934575.1. Taxonomy (GTDB): domain Bacteria; phylum Bacteroidota; class Bacteroidia; order Chitinophagales; family Chitinophagaceae; genus Parafilimonas. Next base: position 2,240 of record JBDTLW010000551.1, read on the forward strand.
GCTAACTACAGCAGTAATTATTATTATGCAGCAAAATATTATGCTGATGAAAACAATATTTTCTGGAGCAGTATTTATGGTGAAATCTTCGTGAATATGGAAAGCCTTACCAAGCGAACTGAAGAAATAAAAATCTTATTGCTGAATGATTATAAAAACCTGCTGAGCAATAAATCAAATCTGCAAATTCTGAAAACAAGCGGTAACGATTTTGAAAAAGCAGTTGCTGGTTCTATGCTTGCTGCAATGCAAACAGAAAGCGGTGATATATCTCCTGAAATGGTAACGGCATTTCGTGCAAGGTTTTTATTGAACTGGGAAAATACAAGTGCAACAGCTTATCCCTACCGCTTATTCGATTTTCATTTACAGTTGATGCGTGATGGTTTATTTGATGCATATAATCAATGGCTCTTCGGCACTACTATCAATAAAAATAAATACGATAACTGGGTTTA
>JBDTLW010000552.1:0-2697 GCA_039934575.1 Parafilimonas sp.
ATACTTGTTCATCAGCATTAAAAAATTATGAAGGTATTTATCGCAGGCATCAAATTATTGGCAGTAAAAACGGCGTTATTTTAATTGATGATTTTGCGCATAATCCTGCTAAATGTGCAGCCAGTATAAAAGCCTGCCAGCCGGTTGCAAAAAAACTTATTGCATGGTTTCAGCCGCATGGTTATACGCCAACAAAATTCTTACGTGATGATTTTGTAAAAGAAATAGCTGCTGCATTAAGACCACAGGATGAAATTTGGATGAGTGAAATTTTTTATGCCGGCGGAACAACTGTAAAAGATATTTCTGCAAACGATTTAATCAATGATTTAAAAGCCCTGCATAAGAATGCTTTTTTTGTTGAACATAGAAATGATTTTGTAAAGCTTGTAAAAAAACATTTAACTGATAATTGCTGTATCTTATTAATGGGTGCAAGAGACCCATCGCTTGAAGCATTTGCACAATTTGTATGGAGTAAATTAAGTTGCGATTTAGATAGTTGTAAGCCTTTTTAAAAATTCTTCTTTTCTTCTTGTTGAAACTTCAATCTCTGAGCCATCTTCCATAGTTACAGAACCGCCTTTGCCTTTGTTGTAGCTTTTTATGTAAGCAAGATTTATTAAATGTGAATTATGAACGCGGTAAAAATTATAATCAGAAAGCATTTCTTCAAACTCTTTTAATGTTTTTGCAACCAGCAGCTTTTGTTTATTCTTTAAAAAAATTTTTGTATAATTTATTTCGCTTTCACAATGCAGAATATCACTTACCTCCAAAAAAATAAGCCCCGTTAAAACGGGTACACATATTCTTTTAGAAGCGCCCTGTATATTTTTTAAATTATGAAAAAGGGTATCAAATTTTTGTGATATTTCTTTCTGTGAAAATTTAGCGTTCAGCTTTTTTGCGGCAGCCTGTAATTCATCTGCATCTACAGGTTTTAATAAATAATCTATTGCGCTGAATTTAAAAGCCTGTACTGCATATTTATCATAAGCCGTAGTAAAAATTACTTCAAAATTTATTTCAGGTAATTGTTTTAAAAGATCGAATCCTGTTTTATCTTTTATTTCCACATCAAGAAAAACAAGTTGAGGTTTTATTTTTTGAATTGCTTTTAATCCTTCTTCAACAGATTGAAATGCGCCGCCTATTTCAATAGCATCATTACAATAATTTTCGACCAGTTTTTTAAGCCGGTCAATGCAATGCTGTTCATCATCTATAATAATTGCTTTAATCATTTTTTTCATTTAAAAGCTCAGCTCCAAAGGCAATCTTACTTCCGCTTTTACGCCTTTATTTGTATTTGATATATGCACACTTGCGGTTGAATTTTTCAGTTTATTAATAATGTCTATCCTGTCTTTTGTTATGCGCATGCCTAAAGATTTTTTTTCTTTATCCTCAATCTTTTTTTCTGAAATACCAACACCGTCATCTTCCACAATACAATTGATCATGTCATCTTCCTGTTTTATATGAATGCTGATGTTGCCATGCCCTTCTTTTTTTGCCATGCCATGCCAAATGCTGTTCTCCACAAAAGGTTGCAATATAAGCGGCGGTACCAATGTATTTTCCTGATCTACGTTTTCGTCAACTTTTATTTCGTAATCGAATTTATTTTGAAGGCGAAAGCGTTCAAGCTGTATGTACAGATCAAGAGCTTTCAAATCATCTGCCATTGATATTTGTTTATGTTCTGAATTTTCCAAAACCATGCGCATAAGCTTTGCAAATTTTGCTGTGAATTCAGATGCGGTTTGCGTTTCATGCTTATCAATATAATCTGCGATGGAGTTTAATGAATTAAAAATAAAATGCGGATTCATTTGTGCACGCAATGCTTTCATTTCAGTTTCTGCAACCTGTGTTTTAAGATCAGCTTGTTTTCTTTCTTCAATCGCATTCTTTCTTTTTTTATAAAACACAAAGCTTATGAATGCTGCCAGCAACAAGACTAAGCCAGTAAGTATGGACACATTTCTTATTAATTTTTGCCTTGCTATTTCCTGTGCTGCTAACACTTGTTTTTTTTCGGTGGCGGCTTTTGTTATTGCATCTTTTTTATCAAAATCATTTTGCATTTCAAGGCGCGTAATTTGTGTTTTTTGATCATCATTAAAAATAGTATCACGCAATGCAACTGCCTGTTTGTATGTATCTAATGCCTGCGCAAACGCTGAATTTTTTTGATATGTTTTACTGATGTCCTCAAGTATTTGTGCAATGAGTGAATATGATTTTGTTTCCCTGGCAAGTTTTAAACTTTGTTGTTGGAGATTTAAAGTTTTTGCATAACGATCTGAAGCTGCTATGCCAAATTCTGATAGCAATGCTGCAGGACACTCTGCATAAATTTTTCCTTTCTCATTTAATAAATTGGCAACATTATATTTATCTGTAAGCACCGTATATATTTCAAGCGCATCGTTTAAATTTTTATAAGCTGCAGAATAATTTTTAAGCTTTCTGAATACGGTTGCAATATTTACCAGGTTTGCTGCAATTTCACGCTGATTATTTATCTCTTTATTTAAGCTTAATGATTTTTTATAAAAGACGAGTGCTTTATCAAACTCATCAGCATCATCATATAAAACACCAATATGTTCGTAGTCGTGAGCAAGATTAAGTTTATTATTATTTTGTTCATCAATAAGCAATGCTTTTTGATAATACATAAAAGCT
>JBDTLW010000553.1:0-2694 GCA_039934575.1 Parafilimonas sp.
ATCATCCTGTATATTGTTGATTTGCCAACATTAAGTTTAGCCGCAACTGCTAATACATCATACTCATATTCGTCAAGGTATTGCTGAATAAGTTTCAGCGTATATTCTTTTAAAGTATAATTACCATTTTTTTTATGATTGCCATTGATGTGCGTAAAATTTATTTGCAGATCCGCTTCATGTATATCTTCTCCATCAGCCATTACACAGGCAAGCTCCACAACAGATTTAAGCTCTCTTATATTGCCGGGAAAAGTATAGGATAGCAGCTTTTGTTTGGCGTTTAATGATAAATGTTTTTTGCCCAATTCATTTTCGTTGCAAAACTGATCAATGAAAAACTTGGCAATAATCAGCGTATCATTTTCTCTTTCCCGCAATGAAGGCAAAGCAATCGGCAAGCCAAGTAAACGGTAATACAAATCTTCCCTGAAATTTCCTTTTGTAATTTCTTCCTGCAGGTTGCGGTGTGTGGCTACAATAATGCGTGCATTTATTTTTACAACCTCATTGCTTCCAATTCGTGTTATTTCTTTTTCCTGTAAAGCACGTAAAAGTTTTGCCTGCAGGTTTATATCCATTTCACCTATTTCATCAAGAAATAAAGTGCCATTATGTGCTTCTTCAAATTTACCAATGCGCCTGTTGGCTGCACCCGTAAATGCACCTTTTTCATGACCAAATAATTCACTTTCCAAAAGCTCTTTGGGTATTGCAGCAACATTAACTGCAACAAAGGCTTTCTTTTTTCTTTCAGAATTAAAATGAATAGCTTTTGCAACAAGTTCTTTACCCGTACCTGTTTCACCTGTAATGGAAACTGTGATATTGGTTGTTGCTGCTTTTGCCATTAAACCAAAAATCTTTTTAATGGCGTTACTGTTACCGATAATAATATTTTGAAAATTATATTTCCTTTCCACTTCCTGTTTCAGATCTTCTACTTCTTTTTTCAGCGCTAAATTTTCTCTCAGATTTTGTATCGCCATCCAAAGGCGCTGTTCTGTATCGGCATCCTTTACTATATAATCGTGTACCCCTTTTTTAAAAAGGTCAATAGCCACTTTTATATCTTCCTGTCCTGAAATAATAATTACCTGGCTTTCAGGGCTTAGTTCTTTGATCTGACTGAGTAAAGCATCGCCTTTTATATCAGGCATAGAATAATCAAGCGTGATAATATCAGGCTTTTCGTGCAGTGATGCGGTAAGTAATTTGGCAGAGTAAAATTTTTTTACCTGGTACTCAGGATTAAGCGATAGATAATGCCCTAACCTGGCAACATATATTTCATCATCATCTACTACAAATATGCGGATGGCTTCTCTTAGCATATACGGATATTGGATATGCAAGATAACGAATACAAATTTTTTATTGTATAATATTTATATACTTTTTTTACCATTGCTACTTTTTTGACTGTAACCTTTGTTTACAAAGTTTATTTTTGTTATATGGAGATAACGTTTGAAATGATTGAACGGCTTGCGCATCTTGCAAGATTAAAATTTTCTGAGGAAGAAAAAAAAGAATTAAAAACCGATCTTGAACGCATGATTGAATTTGTTGAAAAGCTTAAAGAAGTTAATACTGAAGGCGTTGAGCCATTGCTCCATATTACAGATGCTGTAAACGTATTGCGCGAGGATGAGATAAAACAAACCATAACAAAAAAAGAAGCTTTATTTAATGTGCCTGTAACGGATGGCAATTATATTAAAGTGCCTAAAGTAATTAAAAGAGAAATTGAATATTAAACACTTATAATTTTTATTGAATAATTTATGATACCAATAATTGAATTACAGCAAATACGTAAAACATATTTCATGGGTACCAATCAGCTTGACGTGCTTAAAGGCATTTCACTTACAATTAATAAGAATGAATATGTTGCCCTTATGGGTCCAAGCGGAAGTGGAAAAAGTACTTTGATGAACATACTTGGCTGCCTTGATACACCAACGGGAGGCAACTATATTCTTAATGGAAAAGATGTAAGTAAAATGGCTGATGATGATTTGGCAGAAGTGCGCAACCAGGAAATTGGTTTTGTATTTCAGCAGTTTAATTTATTGCCCCGTTTAACGGCAGCAGAAAATGTTGCATTGCCATTAATATATGCGGGCATCAGCAGAAAAGAAAGAGCTGAACGCGCCATGGAAGCTTTAAAAAAAGTGGGACTTGCTGACAGAAGCGATCACAAATCCAATGAATTGAGTGGCGGACAAATTCAGCGCGTAGCTATTGCAAGGGCATTGGTAAATAATCCTGCTTTGTTACTTGCCGATGAGCCTACAGGAAATCTTGATTCAAAAACTTCAGCAGAAGTAATGGAAATATTCGGCAACATACAGGCTGGGGGAAATACTGTTGTATTGGTAACGCATGAAGAAGATATTGCAGCATACGCAAAGCGTATTGTGCGGTTACGTGATGGCAATATAGAAAGTGATGAGCTTTTGCAAAAAAGAATGGCAATGCAATAGATCAAATATTGAATGTTGAATATTGAGCGTTATGTGCGAAATAAATATTTAATGCTCAATAATCATTTGGATATAAAAAGATCAGCATTCTTTTAAACCGAGGGGAATGTGTAAAGCGAGACCGCCTTCTCCGGTTTCCTTATACTTTAGATTCATGTCTTTTGCAGTATCCCACATAGTTTGTATTACCTTATCTAAACTT
>JBDTLW010000554.1:0-2688 GCA_039934575.1 Parafilimonas sp.
TTGCAACCGTTGCTTTGAACGCTGCAAAAAATGCAGGTATCATTGCTGCACAAATTATAGGAACGTTTGATAAAAAAATCTCAGAAAAAATTAGCATTTATAAAATACAATTGGAAAAATCAGTGCTTGATAAAGCAAAACATATTTCTAATGAGTGGCAAAATAATTTCGACAAAGAATAATTACTCTTCAACTACTTTCCTGCTTAATTACTGCAGGTTTGCAATTTTTGCTATTGCGTTTGAATGTGTAATGCTATTAGTGGATAATCTGTTTCCTGATTTATTTGCAATTTCCAATTTCATAACAAATTCAATTAGTATTGTCATCTCAATTATTTTTTTTGCATCAATTATTAATTCGGTTTTATTATTACCTCTTGGTATTGCTATGCTCTTTGGCACAAGAGTAAGAAGTTTAGGTTTACTTTATTTTATTTCTACAATAATTTTTTATATAGAAATATTTTACTGGAGTAAAAATTGGTAATAAATTATTCTGAAACTGTAATTGTCTTCACATTCACAAATTCCATTATTCCATGTTTGCTTAACTCTCTTCCGTAGCCTGACTTTTTTATTCCGCCAAAAGGTAATGCGGGTTCTGATTTTACCATTGAGTTTATAAACACAGAACCGCTGTTGATTTTTTTAGCTAAAGCAATTCCTTTATTAATATTTTTTGTGTAGATATTTCCGCCTAAACCATAGCGTGAAGCGTTTGCAAGTTTAACAGCTTCATCATCATCATCTACACAAATAACACAAAACACCGGGCCAAAAATTTCTTCTTCAAATGCAGGCATTCCTTGTCTAACATTTATTAATAATGTTGGCTGATAATTACAGCCAACCATTTCTCCGCCTAAAATTATTTCAGCGCCTTTTTCAACAGACTCCTGAATCTGATGATGTAATTTTTCAGCAAGATCCAATCTTGCAAGCGGACCTGTAGTAACTGATGCATCAAAAGGGTTGCCTTGTTTTAATTTTTGTATCTGCTCTTTCACTGCATCTGTAAAATCATTCAATACATCTTTTACAACTATAAAACGTTTTGCAGCAATACAACTTTGCCCTGCATTTTGCATGCGTGATATAACAGCAACTTCTGCAGCTTTTTGTATATCAGCATCAGCCAAAACAATAAACGCATCAGAGCCGCCTAATTCCAATACAGATTTTTTTATTTGTGATGAAGCAATGGCTGCAACGCTGCTCCCAGCCTTTTCACTTCCGGTTAAAGAAACAGCCTGCACAATATTTGCTTTCATTATTTTTTCTGTTACATCTGTATCAGCAATTACAGATTGAAATACGCCGTGTTCTGCGCCTGCTTCTTCAAATAATTGCTGCATGGCTAATGAACATCCGCAAACATTTGGCGCGTGTTTTAATACGGCAACATTACCCGCCATTAATGTAGGCGCTGCAAAACGAAATACCTGCCACAAAGGAAAATTCCAGGGCATAATTGCTAACACAGCTCCGATAGGTTGAAACGCAACAAAGCTTTTTTTATACTTTGTTTGTATGATTTCATCCTGTAAAAATTGCTCAGCATTCTCTGCATAATAATTACAGCCTAAAGCGCATTTCTCAACTTCGGCAATCGCTTCTTTTACAACTTTACCCATTTCGTTTGTAATAAGTTTTGCCAGTTGTTCCTTTCTTTCAAGTAAAAGAGCAGCAACATTTTTGAAAACTTCTGCGCGTTGCGAAAATGTTTTGGAACTCCAATGCGGAAAAATTTTTTCTGTTGTTGATAATGCTGTATCAATTTCTGCATCACTCATTATTTTGTATGCAGCAATTTCTGTTTGATCAAATGGAAATATAGATTTGAATGATTTCATAATTTATTTATCAGATTAATGCAGATTCTATGCCTGAAAGCCAGCAGCAAAATATCCAACAAAAAATAAAACTATTGGAGGCAAGGATTTACAACTGATATCTGGAAAAAAATGCCTGCATATAGCTTTAAAGATATAAAAGTTTATTTTTTCTATGCGTTATAGATATTAAAAATGTAAGCCTGAATGTAAAAGATAATTCTAAAAGAACATATACATACATTTGAAAAAAAGAATACTTGAACAGAAGAAATTTTATACAGCTCAGCGGCGCATCACTTGCAGCATTACTTATTTCAGATTATGTAAAAGCAGAAGGAAGAAAAACTAATCTTATGCAAATGCCGGATGCAGTTATCATACGCGCAAGCGATGTAAATTTTCCATTGCAATCAACAGATAAACAAACATGGATATTTAAAGATATTATGGTGAGATTGAAGAATACAAAAGATTCAGTTGCTGTATTTGTTCATTCACCAACATTGCCATTGCAGGAAGTAAAATTATCATGGAAAATTCCGGCGCAAAAAAACGCAATTATGTTAGGCGATGCGTGGGAAAGAACTTATGGTGATATAAGCTGGCAATCCATTAATACAACCAAAAAATTACCCTGGTATTGTGTTGAGCATAATGATAATAACACAATTTGTTTTGGTGTAAAAACAGGTTGCAGTGCCATTTGTTATTGGCGCATTGCTGATAATAATTTAGAATTAAATCTGGATACAAGAACCGGTGGCAGTGGTGTGCAACTCGGCGGCAGAATGTTGAATGCTGCAGAAATTGTTACCACAAAAAATCAAGGCGATGAAAATGTATTTGCCACT
>JBDTLW010000555.1:0-2688 GCA_039934575.1 Parafilimonas sp.
TTTAGCGGCTTACTATATATAAAAGCTTGTATGTCTTTATCCGATGCATTTGGAAATATGGCTTTATGAATCTTTATTAAATTGATAGTATCTTTTTTATTTTCAAACCTGTTTAAGCAATCCATAACTCAGGAAAAGTAAAATCTTTTTTTTGATATAACCGAATATAGTTAGTATAAAAAATTTTATTCTTAACACAGTCTTCATTGCATAGTATGTGCTTAGGATGATAGTTGCAGAAGAAAATATAATTGCTTTATAGATTATTAAGTTTTAGTATGACATGTTGTTTCCGATTTATACGGGAAATGACGGACAAAAAATTTATATTTCAGTACCGGGTTCATCCTTACTTGATATACTTTAGCTGCATGAAGTATTTTTTTGTATGGGGCTTATTTTATTTCTCCGCTGCAGTTGCTTCTCCTCTTATTCGTTTGAAGCAAGGATTAATAATTACATCATCTGTTACCATCAGCAGGGAGAATTATTATTTGAATGCAGATACATCTCTTGAAATACCATTAATCATTATTCAAGGAAAGAACATCACGGTTGATTTTAATGATTGTATACTGCAGGGTTCAACAAATAAAAAATTACCTAATGAATTTTATGGTCTTGCTGTATTAATAAAAAAAGGTTCTTCAAACATCAATATCATAAATGCAAATATTCACGGTTTTAAAATTGCAGTGATGGCAGACAGTGTTTATCATTTGCAAATCAGCAATTGTGACTTCAGTTATAATTATCGCCAGCGTTTACATAGTAACTGGAAACGCGAAGATGTAAGCGACTGGATGAGTTACCATCATAATGAACATGATGAATGGATGCGTTATGGTGCAGGCATATATTTAAAAGATTGCAAGCATGCTGTTATCAGGGATAATTTTATAACCGGCGGGCAATGTAGTTTAATGATGATGCGTTGCGACAGCAATGAGATATACAGCAACAATTTTTCATTCAACTCTGGGATTGGTATTGGTTTATACCGCAGCAGCAATAATAAAATTTATTCCAATCAACTTGATTTTAATGTGCGTGGTTACAGCGATGGTATTTACAATCGCGGTCAGGATAGTGCAGGTATTTTAGTTTTCGAGCAATGCAACAATAACGTGTTTGCTGATAATTCTGTTACGCATAGTGGTGATGGGTTTTTTCTCTGGGCTGGTCAATATACAATGGATACAGGCGAAGGAGGCTGTAATGATAATTTAATTTTTGGGAACGATTTTTCTTATGCACCAACGAATGGAGTTGAAGTAACGTTCAGCAGGAATAAAATCGAAAGCAATATTATCAAACAATGCGATAATGGAATTTGGGGCGGCTATAGTTTTGAAACAGAGATACTGCAGAATCAATTTAGTGATAATAAAACTGCAATTGCAATAGAGCACGGACAGCAAAATAATATATTAGCTAACTTTTTTACAACTGATAAAACCGCGATAAAACTTTGGTCGCGGGAACAACAACCTGGGGACTGGATGTATGCAAGAAAGCGGGATACAAAAAGTAAGCAGTACTTTATATGGAATAATTCTTTTGTTGACGTGGATATAGTTTATGATTTGATGGGAACAGATAGTATTAAGCTTAACGGCAATCGAACAAAAGATTGTAACACGATTTTCAAAACCGGTGCAAGAATTACTCGCTTCGACACTTCTGCTGAAAACTCAAATAACCTTGCTATAGATTTTAGATTTGATGCACGATTAAAAAATCTCAAACGAAATAAACTACCTCAACAAATTGAAAGACCGGGAAGAGATCGAATTCAGATAACCGAATGGGGTCCTTACAATTTTCAGTATCCTTTGTTATGGTTGAAAAATGTTGACAGCATTGGTCTTTATCATTTCGAAATACTTACACCATCTAATAATATCAAACACGGAACTGGAAACTGGAAACTAAAAACAGTGAACGGGTTTCAGGTTATTCGGAATTCTAACAATCAAATTATAACAAAAGCAGATTCTTTAGTTGAAGATCGGCTCATTCAACTTGAATATACCGGCCCATCATTTATTGATGTGTTTGGCAAAAAACAAGCAGCTAACAAACCATATTTTTTTGAATACAAAGAATTTGATCCGCAGTTTAAATGGAATACCAGCTTTTATAGATGGGATTCTGTAAGTGATCCGCAAAAGAATTATAACGATTTTTTTCAGTCGTTAAAAACGCCCGTTTACGACACAAAAATTTCTGCCGTTGATTATACATGGTGGGGAGCAATTGGTAAAGACTTACCTGCAGACAGTTTTGCAACCGTTGCCACTGCATCTGTGCAATTAAAAGAAGGAGATTATTGTATTGGCATTACTGCAGACGACCTTGCAAAAGTTTTTATAGATGGAAACGAAGTGATTGATGCATGGAATACTTCTTACACTGCATTAGATGAAAATACACATCATACAAAAACAATTCATTTAACCACGGGAACCCATACATTTAAAATTGTACATGCCGATGTTAACGGGTTGGCAACGCTTATGTTTTATTTCAATCCACTTAAACAGGATTAACATAAAGCCGAGGTCAACCTCAAGTTATAAACCTGGCTTGCCATGTGCAAAGCAGTCGCATCGTGGAAAAGAAGAAGGAAGATACTCCTGCTTATTTTTTTACTTCAAAAGCAAGCAATACATTTCCTGCTTTTTC
>JBDTLW010000556.1:0-2678 GCA_039934575.1 Parafilimonas sp.
GGCAACGCAATTAAATTAGCCATCAATCTATATGCGCCATCAATACCTGCAGGCAATTGACGGAAGAATACAATACCCGCATATACAAAATTGCCTTTGCCATATTTTGAAATAATCAAAGCCCCGTTACTTTCCTGTTCATCCACATCATGCATACCAAGTGGCGCTTCGTAATGACTATCGAGTTGTTCTGCATGATACGTGCTGCGTTCCTGTATCCAGTTATTAAAATCTGCGCCGGTTATTTTGTTTGGATAATTTAATGCTGAATTGTTTGGTAATAAAATATGTACATCAGCATTTTCTTCTGTAACCCTTGTGCGGCTGATGGTAAAATTATACGGACCAATATTCCCTTTTACTGAACCTATATAATTGTTGGTATTATATTGAACAATTAAGTTGCCTCCATCTTTTATATAATTCATCAGCACAGCATATTTTTCGCCTAACCATTCATGCACATTATAAGCACGCACACCGGTTATAATTGCATCATACTGTTTAAGGTTGGAAGCAGTAATATCTTTTTCATCTAAAATTTTTACATCATAACCCATTTGCAGCAAACTCTGCGGCAGCTTATCGCCGGCACCAACTATATAGCCAATGTGTTTGCCAACCGTTTTTACTTCATCATTCACCACATGAATTTTATCTGTTGCATAATAATGTATATAAGGAATATGATCGTATTGAATAGAATGCAAATCGCTGTTGTATGCTTCCTGTTTATTGTTGATATTTATTTCAACTGCAATGGATGGATCGCCTTTTGATTTGTTATAATATTTTGATAAAGGAAAACTGAAGTCGTATGTTTGATTATATTCAAGATCAACAACGGTATCTTTTATAAAAACTGAATCCGCATCCTGCACAAAAAATAATTTCAGTTTTGTTTGCGGCGATTCAACGTAAGATTTTATTTGTGCATGTACTTCATCTTCTTTTATTGGTTGATTATTTTGTTTGATGTTAGTCAATACAACATTGGGTTGCACCGAAACACTTAACGGATCAATTACAATAAATGGTTCATACAATTCTCCTTTTACCGGGTCAGTGGTTTTGTATTCAACAGGTCTTTCAATAGTTATATCAGTGCCATTTACATTGAATGTAAATGCAACGCTGAATGCAGGATCACTTTGCGCTTTACCAATTAACTGCTGATCTTTTACGGTAAAACTTCCAATACTGTCTAAGCCATATTGCAACCAGTAAGGTTGTGTAACCGGCGTATTATCATCAACAAAAAAACTGTGTGAGAAATTATAATTTATATCATCAGATAAGTTTGTGTTAAGCGATGAATCAAAATTCAAAAGCTTCACTTCTTTCAACTGCACATTTGCATTTAATCTTTTATTTATTAAAAACTGGATATTGAATTTTTGTTGCTTTACTGCAAACTCATTGTTGCTTGTTGCTTCAGCATACATACCGCTGCATTCAATGATGAGTTGTTTTACTTCATCAAGCTTTTTATTCTTCCAGTAACCATCGGGTAATTGCTGAATCGCTTTATATACATTAACCAATGCATCAACAGAATTTTCAGGATGTTCAAATTTAAAATTCTTAATTACATTATTTACCTTCTGCTGAATATCTGTTGAATTATCAACCCTGTTCCAGGTTGTATCAACATCATCAAACAAACTATTTTTTAAAAGCGCACCATCCGTTAAAGAAAAATATTCATACGCTTCTCCCCTTTGCGCCGATACACCAAAACCCTGGCTTTGATGCTGGCTGCGGCTTTTGGCTGCAATCTCTCCATAACTTTTTCCAAGCAATGCATTATAACCGCCAACATCCATTTTAAACTGGTCGTTGCTGATTGTATTGTTGCCGCCGAAATTGAATGTGTTCCATAAAATTCTTTTAGCCTGCCAGGGTTTTACACCATATTGAAATTGCTCCGGAAATTTTGTTGGATCCGCCGCAGCAATAAATGCTTCGTTCGCTAAAATTGCGGAGGCAGCATGATGACCATGACCTGCTCTTTTATCAGGAGGGAAGCGTGTAATAATTACATCAGGCTGAAATTTTCTTATCACCCAAACCACATCGCTTAATATTTTATCATGCCCCCATATACTTAATGCTTCATCAGAGCTTTTTGAAAAACCAAAATCATAAGCGCGGCTGAAGAATTGCTCTGCGCCATCAATTCTTCTTGCTGATAATAATTCCTGTGTTCGTATTAATCCAAGATCAATGCCTTGTTCATCGCCAAGTAAATTTTGTCCGCCATCACCGCGGGTTAAGCTCATATACCCGGTTCTGTATAATCCGCCTTTTGAAAAATAAGCAAGCAACCTTGTGTTTTCATCATCAGGATGTGCGGCAATATATAATACGCTGCCAAGCACATTTAATTTTTTCAACTGCAGGTAAATGTCGGAGCTGCTGTGTGATGGCGGCGCCTGTGCAAAAGAAAAATTACTTATACATAAGAATATAATCGCGGGGATAAAAGCTTTACATAATTTCATCTTCAATATTTCTGATGATTGCGAAGATAACTGCATGATAACAAAAAAAATTCTGCGAAGCAAAATGCGCGGCAGAATTAAGAAAACAAACAAATGCTTTATTTTTTCTTTTCCTTCAATACATAACCTAATCTTACACCAGCATAACTGTTGTGAAAATAATTATTTTTATCT
>JBDTLW010000557.1:0-2677 GCA_039934575.1 Parafilimonas sp.
AAAAGTTTTTTCAGGCAGCACATCTAAAAAAATTTCTTTTAATGCGCTGGTGCGCTCTGTAGCATAATCATCATTCAACTGCTTCAGGTAATCATCTATTTTATAACGGAGTGTTTCTGCATTTACAATATCATCGCAGGCAACATACCAGTGATGCGCAAATAAACTTTCATAAGGCTCGCCTGTTACTGTAAATTCAGGAATAGAAATATTCATATCACTTCCTGCCAGTTCAATAGCCTTGTTCATATTTTCTACGCTAAGGTGTTCTCCTACCAAACTTAAATAATGTTTTGTACGCCCTGTAATTACAATTTCACAACGCTTCTTATCTGTAAACCGTATTGTATCACCAATAAGATATCGCCACGTACCTGCACTTGTACTTATTAATATGGCGTATTCTTTATTCTCTTCAACATCAGCAACAGTATGTATTTCCGGGTTTGCAACAGGCTCACCGTTCACATCAAAATTCTTATCATCAAAAGGAATAAATTCATGAAAGATATGCTCATTGGTTACAAGCCGCATGCCCGATGCATTTGGTCTGTCCTGGTATGCAATAAAGCCTTCACTGGCAAGATATGTTTCAATGTAGGTAAGCGGTTTTGCAAGCAGTTTTTCAAAACTTTTTTTATATGGCTGAAAGCTTACGCCGCCATGCACATAGAATGCGAGATTTGGCCAGATATCATGAATGCTTTTAAGATTATATTCAGCAATGATCATTTCCATGCACATCTGAATCCATGCAGGTACACCCACGATAAAACCAATATCCCACTCAGGAGCTTTCTTCACAATCTCTTTTAGCTTGCGTGTCCAGTTGCGCTGACGGGCAATTTTTTTACCCGGTTTATAAAATGGCTGAAACCAGAAGGGAACTTTTTTAGCAGTAATGCCGCTCAAGTCTCCTGCATAATAACCACCGCCTTTTTGCAACGCCGTGCTGCCTGCAAGCAACAGCCATCCTTTGCCAATTGAACGAACAGGAATATCACTGTAATTACGCAATGAAAGTATCTGGCGTATCATCACAATACGATTGCCTTTAAGCAGATCATTTGTTATAGGAATGTATTTGCTGGCAGCTTCACTGGTGCCGCTGCTTAATGCATAATATTTTATTTTACCCG
This sequence comes from Parafilimonas sp., assembly GCA_039934575.1. Lineage (GTDB taxonomy): Bacteria > Bacteroidota > Bacteroidia > Chitinophagales > Chitinophagaceae > Parafilimonas. The sequence continues at coordinate 1,140 of JBDTLW010000557.1, forward strand.
GCCAGCAAACATCCGGCAAGCCTTTAAGTGAACGATGCCACCAGGCTTCATAAATTTTGCTGTAGTTAAATAAAGGAACAAGCTCCTGGAATTTTTTTACAGGATCCTGCTGCTGCAAAATTTCATCAAAGCGGTATTGCTGCCCGAATTCTGTAAACCTTGCCTTATGTAAAAGTTTTTTAAGCACACGCTGTTGCTGGCGCTTAAAATCATTTTGCGGCAAGCCCAATCTATCAAGTACTGTTTTAGGAAGTTTGATGTCAAATAATGCCATCAGTTACTTTATGTTTTGTATCAAAACTACGAAGCTAAACAATATGAAATTTATGTGGCAATATATATTTGAGGAATGGCAACAATATCATTAGCAGATATAATGCTTTCAGAGTTTTTATAATAATAGCAATACACAAATTTGTTCTTATTATTTTGTATGAACCGGATGCATAATGCATAAGTTAATTCACCTGTACAAAACACAAGGTTAAGGTTTAAGTTTTGCAGTTCCCTTAATTCACTATTTGCGTTTAATGATTCAGGTTCATAGCTTGTTTTCTTTGAAAGAATTACACATTGATATGTTGAATTGCTTGTAAAAAGAATTGTCTCTGCAGATTTCACCGCATCTTCATCACCCAACAAAACAAAAGAGTTATTTGGTTTTTTATTTTCTACTGATGAAAAAAAATACTTTAATTTTTTACCGGATGATATTTTCCTTTGGCTTCTTTTAATGCTTTATTATTTGCTTTGGCAAAGCAGGTATTTGTTTCATTCTGAATAAAAATAACCTGCGGAAATTTTGCCTTTAAATATTCAATACTGTTATCAGCAGAAGCATTATCAACAATAATTTCAGACTGAATATTTTTACACGCAGCTAAAACAGCATACAGGCATTGCTCTGCATAATATTTTACATTATAACTAACAATGATAACCGATAGCTGCATGCTGCAAACATAAATCTTAATGTTACTGCACGCAATTGCGTTGTCATTTAAATAAAAAAAGCGCCATCAATTGAAAGCGCTTTCGTGTAATTCATAGATTAGTTTATTTAATAGTTATCATCTTTTTTGTATCAATCATTCTGCCGTCAACATATAAAGAATAATTATAAGCGCCTGCTGCAAGTGAAGATCCATCAAGATGCAAAACGCCTTTGCCCTGGCCTGAAATAATTACTGTTTTCAAAACCTTACCTGCATTATCTGTAACAATAATTTGCGCTGAAGAAAATGAAGCGGGCAAATTGTATGCAATTGATGTTGTATTATTATAAGGATTAGGAACGTTTTGTGAAAGCGAAGCAGATGTAAGCGATGCATTAACTGATGCTGATGAAATATCTACACCTTGTTTGTTTGCGAGTATCTGTATTTCGTTTTGCATTGTATTCATCTGCGATTGCATAGATGCATTTGCCTGTACAAGCGAATCATTCTTTGCACTTAACTGTTGCACTGCTTTTACAAGCGGAACTACGAATGATGAATAACTTAACGCATAAAAACTTTTATCGTTTTCCGGTTTTT
>JBDTLW010000558.1:0-2669 GCA_039934575.1 Parafilimonas sp.
ATTTATTCTTCACTTGACGAGCCTTTGTTTAACTATTTTGGCGGCGAAAAAATAGCTGTGTTGCTGGAGAAAACAGGAATGAAGGAAGATGAATGCATACAGCATGCATTGGTAACAACTGCATTAAAAAATGCACAGGAAAAGATTGCAAAAAAAATATTGATTGAACAAACTACTCAATCAGCAGCAGATTGGTTTAGCCGCAATATGAAAACAATCTTTTGATTTTTTTAGATTGTCTGTAAGCATAACTGCAATTGACAAATACCTGCGTATAGCTTTTACTCATTTAAGATTTTTTTACTTTTTTTTATACTGCAGCATCCATTCATAAATAGTAAGACCATTAGAAGCTTTCCAGGTATTATCGTAAGCATACGACCAGCCTCCATGTCCCACATCATGCAGCGTATTAAGCTCAGCAGGTATTGAAGGATCATCTGAGTTTATGATATTTGTGTAATCAATGGCATTAGAATAAAATGCATCCTGATCACCGCAAATATTCAAACATGCAATTTTATATTTATCTACATTGGTAAGTTCATTTGGGTGATCTGCAGCCGCAGAACTTATAGGTACAATTGCTGCAATTTGTTTGGTTAATGCATCCTTATCTGTCATGCAACTCCATAACCCCCATCCTCCGCATGAAAAGCCTGTAATATAAATACGCGTTGTATCAACAGGATATGTTTGTTTTAATTCTTCAAGCATATTATATACCTGCGATGCACTCCATCCCCAGGATACAGGACATTGCGGGCTGCATACAAAAAAAGCATATTGTTTACCATCAATGGGATTAACTGCAGCAGGATTAAAACCCTCTGCAATATAGGCGCTCATAGTATTGCCATCTAACAGTTTGTTCAGGTCTGTTGAGCCGCATTGATTCTGCCCATACAAATTAATAATAAGCGGAAACGTTGTTTTTCTTTTACTATGGTTTCTGTATGCGAAAGGGATCCACATTAATGCCTGTGATGTGGGATAGGTATAATCGCCGGTACTCAATGTTATTACATTTTGCCTGCCAAGTAAAACAGATTTTGAATTACTGGTTACAGAATCTGAAATAATTTGATTTTGATCTCTGACAGAAGCATCTTTTTTGCAGCTAAAGATCATGATAAAAAATAAAATAATGCAGCCAGCTTTTTGATAAATTTTCATTTATAGATTTTTCGTTTTTTAGTTGCCATCCGAATGATTGGATTGCCTGTTTAATTGATGCGTTGATCTTAATTTATTTCATTTTTTATTTTTGTTGTTGAATACAATGCAATTGGAATTAAAGCCTTTTTTAAATTCTTTTTAGATGAAAGTAAACAGTTGGAGCTATTGCTTTTTATACTGCAGCATCCATTCATAAATATTCAATCCATTTGGTCCTTTCCAGGTATTATCATAAGCATATACCCAGGCAGAATGACCAACATTATTCAGCGTATTAAGAATAGCTGGTATCGGCGGATCATTTGAGTTGATAATATTTGTGTAATCAACTGCATTAGAATAAAAAGCATCCTGGTTTCCGCAAACGTTTAAACAGGCAATACCATATTTATCAACATTGCTGATCTTATCAGGATGATCTGCAGCCGCAGAACTTATGGGTATAATTGCCGCAAACTGTTTTGTTAAGTCATCATTATCTGTCATACAACTCCACAAGCCCCACCCGCCGCTTGAAAAGCCAGTGATATATATGCGTGTTGTATCAATGGGTAACCTGCTTTTTAATTGTTTAAGCATTTCATTTACTTGCGGTGCGCTCCATCCCCAGGATACCGGGCATTGAGGACTGCATACAAAAAATGAATATGTTTTACCATCAGCAGGATTAACAGCCGAAGCATTAAAACCCGCTGCAATGTATGCGCTCATGGTATTATCCTGCAGCAAGAGATTTAAGTCAGTTCCGTTTTGCCCCTGTCCATATAAATTAATAATAAGAGGAAAGCGCATTTTTGCATTCTTCGGGTTTTTTTTAATTTGATTTGGCACCCATAATAAAGCTTGCGAAAGGGGATAAGTGTCATCGCCGGTTTGTAATGTTATCACTTGTTGCCGGCCTACGGCTGCAAAAGATTGCATTGCATCAATACTTGTATCAGTAATGAGGGTTTGATTATTTGCAGATACAATATCTTTTTTACAACTGCAGGTAAGCACACAAAATAAAGCAGCAGAGAAAATACGCACATAAGTTTGCATAGAGGTAGATTAAATAAATCCGGATTGTTTCAAATAAACTAAAAAAAAATTAATGCTCAGGAAACTTTTAACTGGTAACATTTAAAAATGTAATAACATCATTAGGGTAATCAACTCATAATTTTATTTTGATCAACGGCCTTTAAGAGCAAATAATGAACCAAACAAATTTTTTAAAGTATAAAAAAGAAATAAAAATTCTTCTGTCAAGAAGCAATATATAATTCATGAACATAACTTGCTGCTTTACTAATCAAGCAGGAAAAATATTGGCTTCATTAAACCTAACTTAACTGTTTTATCTTCGCTAAATGGTTACAAATCTGAGCAAGAAACATAGCCTTATAACTAACTGGATAAGCGAACTGCGCAATACAGAAATACAGACTGACCGTATGCGTTTTCGCCGTAATCTTGAACGTATTGGTGAAGCCATTGCTTATGAGATA
>JBDTLW010000559.1:0-2669 GCA_039934575.1 Parafilimonas sp.
CCAGTCTTCAAGCATTTTGCCTTTAGTACGCGGGGAAATTATGCTGCCCTCCTATTTTACCCATACCGTGCATGAATTGTATAAAAGTTTTTTCAGGCAATACATCTAAAAAAAATTCTTTCAATGTGCTGCTGTGTACAGTAGCATATTAGCTACTGCCATGCCCAAAATCAAGCTGTTCAACATTGGGTGAGCCATTATTGCAAACCTCACTATAATACCAAACTGGCAAAAAATCTTAGATTTGTAAAAACTAAAAAAATGCACACTTTAATTATAGAAATAGACTCAAACGATAAAGCCAAAGAACTTTCTTCTCTGCTTTCTTCGTTGGATTTCGTTAAGAAAGTATCTTCTGTACGTAAAAGAAAAACTTTAATAGCTGCTTTACAAAATGATGAAAACTTAAAAGCTTCAATCATTAAAAGAAAAAATAAAGCTATAGCAAAGTACTTATAATGAAAGTTCAACAAAGAGACATTATCGAGTTAAACTATGAATTACCCAATGGTAAATTCAAGGCGCATCCGGCATTGGTTATTTCAAATTCAAATGTTTTAGAAACGGAAGACATTTTTTATGCGGTAATGATATCCTCAAATCCAATGAACGAAGAATTTAATTTTGAGCTTGAGCACTCTATGTTGACAAAACCTCTTTCTAAGAAATCATTCGTGAAATGTCAATTGATACAATCATATACAATAGATGAAATAATATCAAAAATATCTTCAGTACACCAGGTTACTTTTGATAAAATTCTGACAAGGATTTTTGAAACAGTTTTTTAAATTAACTTATAACTACCGCTCTGCTTAACTTTCATTCATAATTTTTATTAAATAACTGCCCGCATTAAAATTACTTACATTAAAATCCCAGACTTTTTCTTACTGTTTACTAAACACTGCTGCACCGCTTAAACTTCCATTCATAATTTTTATAAAATAACTCCCTGCATTAAGATCACTTACATTAAACTGAACTGCATTATTTCCTGCATTAATATTTTGCTGAAACTGTTTCAGTACATTACCGCTAACATCAGTAATATAAATATGAACATTAGTTTGCGAGGCTGATGAAATTGTAGCCGTTAAAATATTTTGTACAGGGTTTGGATAAATACTTTTTATTAAAAGCGCAGTTGCTGCAGGTTGTACATTATTATTTTCTATATCAGGTGTTGATGGTCCAACTATTCCGCTGCATCTTATATTTTCTGCATAAGGCATGTTGCCTGTTCCTTTATCTTCCTGCCAAACTGCAACAGCTTGTCCCTTATAAAAATTTGTAAACCCATAACGGAATTTAGAAAACTTAGTTCCGCCAACAAGTCTTAAATTATTTTTCCACGCAAAATCACCAGTGCTGTTAAGTTTTATTGCAACCAGTTTATTATTGTTGCTTGTGGCTAAAAAAACCGGGTTGTCATCACACAAAGAAAGCTGGCAAAAAACAAGGCTTATTAATTTTGAACTGATGGGTAATACTTCTTTAGCCGTTGCACCAAAATAATTGTTACCGCTTGCGGCATCATATTTTTGAACATATACACCACTTTCAGTTTGCAGGGAGTTTGTAACCGTACATACAGCCCACACATCATCAGCGCCCGGCTTCTTTGCAATAAAAATTGTTTGTTCTGACGGATCATTATTACCTGAATAGTTTGCAAAATAACTGCCATTACTTCCCCACGGTAAACTGCCATCGGCATTTATTCTTTGCACATACGCATCAAACCTGTTGCTGCCTGAAGGATTTCCATAATAACCAACATACGTTACATCATCTTCAATATGCACATCATAATAACGATAACTTACTGTAGTGAGCGTTGAAATTTTTACAGCGTTTGCCCATGCAGCATTTCCATCATTATCAAATTGCTGTTCAAATAAATTGGTATAAAATGGAAAAGAAAACTGGTCCTGGTAAACCATGCTGAAGTTACCGTTTGTGTTTGCAAGTAACTGCGCTCTTGTTATGCTGTGCGTGCCGCTGCCGCTGAATATTTTTGGAGAAGCCCATGCCATCGCACCGGCAGACCTTATTTTTTGATAATCAATTTTCCCGTTGTTATCATTCCATGCTACTGCAATTTCATTTGTGCTCAATGCTGCAGGATATGGTGATAAACCGGCGCCTAAATCAACCCCGCTGCCCCAAAGCAACTGACCGTTTGTATTTACTTTTTGAGCCACACATTCATACGCCGAACCATTTTGAATCTGGAAAGCAATAATCAAATTATTGTCTTTATCAACACAAGCATTAAACACATACGTAGCAGAGCCGGATTTTTTATCGCTCACCAGCAAACCATCATCACCAAACAGGCGGTTGCCATCAGCATCAAGCAATTGGGCACGCATATCGTAATTGCTTCCATTCTGGCTGTAAAATGCAATCCATGTTCGTCCATCATTTGTATTTGCAGTTTGTATATCGCTGGCATCTTTGTTCGCAACAATTGTGTTTGCAGAAGTATTAGCTGTCCATTGTGCTTTTGATAAAGAAACCGAAATGCAAAGCAGGGATAAGATGTAAATTTTTTTCATATTGTTTTTAATTTGAAGTGCATGTGAAGTTATGAATTGATGAATTTTATGTCAAAAAAAAATTACTATAATGCATGATCGGTAAACCAATAATCTATTTAGATC
>JBDTLW010000560.1:0-2661 GCA_039934575.1 Parafilimonas sp.
TTATTTTAAATACTGCTGGGGTGCTGATGAATTTATATTTTCAACTATATTGTACAATTCATCATTTAAAAATAAAATTGCAGATAATTTTATTTATGTTGACTGGAGTGCAGGCAAAGCAAATCCAAAAATTTTAACTGCAGATGATTATGATGCACTTAAAGATTCTTCAAAATTATTTGCAAGAAAGTTTGATATGGAAACAGATTCAGTAATTTTAAACATGCTTAAGGATTTTATTGAAACCAATAACACAACTGCTTAATATTAAAATATCACATGCTATTTCTAAAGCAATTTTTAATTTTTCTTTCGCTTATAATTATCATCAGTTTTATCAACTGCATTTATACCGGTGCCGGTACTATTGGCATTGATGATGGGAATATTTTTTTAAATTATGCGCAGCATATAGCACGCGGGCAGGGTTTTGTTTTTAATACGAATGGCGAAAGAGTTGAAGGCTTTACTTCTTTATTATGGGTTTTAATTTGCGCAGGCGGTTATATAATTACAGGGCATCCGGAATTATTGCTTATTTGTTTTTCCTGTTTGCTTACTGCACTTACAGTTACAATTATTTACAGAGAAATTAAAAAAGATATTCAAAAATTACATCCTCAGTTTACTACATATTTTTTTTGGATATACTGTTGCTTTATTATTTCCATCGGACCTGCTTATTTTACCTGGAGTGTTTTAAGCTTAATGGAAAATGCATTGTGGAATTTTATTTTTACTTGTCTTGTAATTCTTATAGCACAAACAATTCAGCCAGATCATATTTCATTGCCGAAAAAAATTGCAATTATTTTGCTGGGATGTTTGCTGGCAATAACAAGACCTGAATCGCTTGCATGGAATCTTGTTTTCACAGTTATTTTGATGTGGACATTTGTTCAAAATAAAAGGCGCATATATTTTCCTTTGATTTATTTTATTTGCGTTGCCTGTATTGAAGTTGGGCTAACTATGTTCAGGCTTCATTATTTCGGATTTCAATTTCCCAATACTTATTATGCAAAAATTTCGCCGGACAGATTATATAATTTTATTGAAGGTTCAAAATATGCATTAAGTTTTCTTACAGGATATCAGCCTGTAATCAGTTCTCTTTTTATGTTGATGAGCGTTATGCTTCTATATGGTTTAATAAGGTTAAAGCTTTTACGAAGAACAGGTATAGAATCCGATGCAGATAGTATTATCATCAGAAAGCTTTGCATCATTACACTTATTATTTTAGTTGGATTTGCATTACCCTTTACAACAGGTGGCGATCATTTTGGCGGCTTTAGATTTTACCAGGATCTGCTTCTATTATTTGCATTTGGAATTGTTGTGATCGTATGGCTGATCAAATATTATAAACTCAATAAGCCGGATACAAAAATTATTTTTTCTGCTACAGCAGTCCTATTTGTGTTTGCTATTGGTTTTAATGATTTGATTGATTTAAAGAATCCTGTAAAAACGCAATTAAACTATGAATTTATATTGGCAAAAGAAGGAAGAGACCTAGCAGCAGAACTTAATAACGCTTTTTCTGAAAATAAACCTTCAGCAGGTATGATTGCCGTAGGTGGTTTTGGATTAATATACCAGGGAACTACAGTGGACATGATGGGGTTGAATAACATTTTAATGGGGCACAGCGAGGGAGACCGGAAAGGAATAAAAAATCATGCAGCTTTTAATAAAGATGTTTTTTATATATTAAATCCTGGTATTTTATTGCCTGAAAATGCAGATGATTTTAAGCTCGCTTCTATACAATATGCTAACCTGCTTGATATAAATAATTTTGATAACGAGGCAATGAAGAATATTTTTAATGATGATGCTTTTCAAAAGACATATCCGCCTGTTTTCATTTTTGATAAAAAAAATAATGCAGGCTTTTTTGCTTTTGTGAATATCAGCTATATGAATACCTTAAGAAATAATGTAAATCTTTCTGTGCAAAAAATATATGCGCCCGGTGATGAAATTAATTCAAACTAATAACTTCCGGTGCCGGCTCTTTCAGTATATTCTTTCTATAAATTTTGGTAAAGCTTTCAGACCATTTTTGCCAGGTTAAATGTTCTTCAAACCGTTCTCTGCTTGTGAGTATAAGTTCTTTATATTTTTCTTCATTAATAAATAATTCTGCAATTAAAGCAGCATACGTATTACCATCAGCCGAGTATGGTAAACAATAACCATTTATACCATCTTTAATAATTTCAGGCACGCCGCCTGTTTCTGTAGTTATTGCAGGCATTCCATACGCATTTGCTTCGCTGCCTACAAGCAATGAACAATCTGCCCGCGTGGGTACTAAAAGACATAATATTTACAAACCTTTCATAATCATCTTTTTTGTTTTTATCCAGAAACGGAATTACTTCCATAGAAGGATGAGAAATATGAGAAGGAGGCACGCATCCGCAAACAATAAGTTTTGCTTGTATGCCATGGGAATAATGCAGATATTTTAAAACCTCAAAAGCAATATTGCCGCCTTTTCTTTCCCAGTCAACTGCTAAAAAAAGTAGTGTGAGTTGTTTGTTTTCTAATTTTTTATAGATGATATTTTTATCGGGAATTTTATCAATGTTTGCTCCAAAAGGTGCAATAAAAACTTTATCATGTGAAATATGATAATCATTTACTGCA
>JBDTLW010000561.1:0-2661 GCA_039934575.1 Parafilimonas sp.
ACTTAGCCTATGGCTTCAACAATAAATCCACCTGCTTTGCAGGTGGTAGTTTAATGTTGCAAAGAAAGTATAAGCTGATAAAATATCATGCTGTAAAATTCGGATTGATTGTTTAAATTTTTTATATTCACTAATTATGATGAGCGATGAAGAAAGGGAAAAGAAAAGGCTGATGCCGTATGTTGTTGGTATTATTGTTATCGGCACTATTATTATAATTGCATTGGTGGATTGGATTTTTAGTTTATTTAAAAGATAAGCACCTGTTTTTTTGAAGGATAGCTTTTATAAGACTGTTTTGTCTTTTACTTTTTTTCTTGATAGTTATTCTTTACTTTTTCTCTTGAAAGAAAAAGTAACAAAAAGTTCAAGAACCGATGATATACAGCACATCGGTTCATTCGCCTTGATTAAGCTTTTGCAGTGTCGTTTCTTCGGCAATTGAACCTTGATGCTTAATTCGAAGTTTATCTTATATTTAAGCATCAAAAAAATCAACACTTCAAATTATTACGATATTGAATTTTATTAACCTAATCAAATTATAAGGCGCGATGGCCAGGACAAATGCGCGGAGCCCTGCCTGACTGCACACGCAGGCTGGGATCATGTTGTCCTTGATTTTTTCTTTGTTACTTTTTTTGTATCAAGACAAAAGAAAGTAAAACACTAATAAAATATCTGAGTATCTTTCATCAACAAGCACATCTATATGAAAATATATTTTCTGTTGATCATCTCATGCATCACCATAAACACATTCAGCCAGAAGACATTTGAATTATTATCACCAGATAAAACAATCAAAATAAACATTGCAACAAATAACAAACTCACTTATTCAATTTCTATTGATGATAAAACTATCATCAATAATTCCTTAATTGATATGCAACTTATCAACGGCATATCATTATCCAACAACCTCAGCATACAATCAACCAAAACAAAAAATGTAAATGAAATTATTGTTGCACAAATCCCGGTAAGCAGAAAAAACATTCCCAACATTTATAATGAACTCACGATAAATTTCAAAAATAATTTCGCAGTTATATTTCGTGCGTATAATGATGGTGTTGCATATCGCATCGCAACGTCATTCAAAGATTCTATCATTGTTCAAAACGAAACTGCACAATTCAATTTTACAAATGATGCACATGCTTATGCACCCATTATACAAAAGCGGGAAGATGAAGATATTTTTCATACAAGTTTTGAAGAAACATATTCATACAAATCATTAGATAGTTTATCAAAAAATGATTACATGTTCAATCCTGTTTTAGTAAACACAACAAACGGTATTAAAGTCGCTATAACAGAATCTGATCTTGATGATTATCCCGGTATGTTTTTAAAAGGCAGTTCATCAAATAGTTTGCAATCAGCGTTTGCTCCATATCCAATTGAAGAAAGAATTGTTGAAGGTGATTATCCTGAAATGGTCGTGAGCAAGCGTGCAGATTATATTGCTAAAACAAACGGCACAAGAAATTTTCCCTGGCGTGTATTGTTGATTGCAAGAGAAGATAAAGACCTGCCCGCAAATGATCTTGTCTATCGCTTAGCAACACCATCAAAAATTGAAGATGCGTCGTGGATACATCCCGGCAAATGCACTGACGAATGGATCATTGATATTAATCTTTTCAACGTGCCATTTAAAAGCGGCGTGAATACTGCATCATATAAATATTATATTGATTTTGCAAAACGCTTCGGCTTCGACCGCATTATGATGGATGCAGGCTGGAGCAATACCAAAGACCTGTTTGATATCAATCCAAACATAAACATGGATTCTATTGCTGCGTATGCAAAACAACAAGGCATTAAGCTGAGCATGTGGACACTTTCGATGACACTTGATAAACAACTCGACAGTGCATTAAAACAATTTCAAAAATGGGGTGTGGATTTTATCATGACAGATTTTATAGACCGCGATGATCAACCCACTGTAAATTTTTATAAGCGCATTGCAGAAGCCTGCGCCAAAGCACATTTAATGATCATGTTTCATGGCGCTTACCCGCCAAAAGGTTTTAACCGCACGTATCCAAATAACATAACACGTGAAGGTGTTTTAGGCAGCGAATACAATGCATGGAGCGATAAAGTAACAGCTTCGCATAATTGCATTATTCCGTTTACACGCATGCTTGCCGGTCCGTTGGATTATGAACCGGGTTTGTTGGATAATGCAACACCACAACAATTCAAACCGATATGGGGAAAGGTAATGAGTCAAACAACCCGTTGCCAGCAACTCGCCATGTTTGTTGTGTATGATGATCCGTTGCCGATATTCTCAGGCAATCCTTCACAAGGTTATTTAGAACCAAAGTTTATGGAGTTGTTGGGCAGCATTCCTGCCGGTTGGGACACAACAATTATACTTGATGCTAAAGTTGGTGAATACATTATTACTGCGCGACGAAAAAACAATGATTGGTTTATCGCTGGCATGACTGATTCATCTGCAAGAGATATCAATCTTGATCTTTCTTTTTTGAACGCAGGAAATTTTAATGCTACTATTTGCAAAGACGGCATTAATGCAGATAGAAATGCGATGGATTATGTGATAGAAGAAAAAACGATTACCGCTAATGATAGTTTACAAATACATCTTGCAGCGAATGGTGGATTTTT
>JBDTLW010000562.1:0-2656 GCA_039934575.1 Parafilimonas sp.
GGTGAGGTTAAAACGCATATCTTTTTTCTGCAATCATCTTATCCGCAATTCTTCTTTTTGCAGCTTTTGAATTATAGGGTTGAACTTTCGTAAACCTCTTCAAACCAATATGCATAATTCTTAATTCATCACCATCAGCAAAAGCATTCAATGCATCTTTACCATGTTTGTTTATTCTGTCAGCAGCATCATAAATAAATGAATCAACAATATCTTTTTGTAAAGAAACATTTGCCTCACCATTTTTTTCAGTAAGTTTCATTAAACGCAGCAAACAGCTTTCTGCATGAAAAGTGTCAATTGCCATATCAGCAATATGCATTAAAATTTCCTGTTCTTTATCAATAGTCATCATCAGTTTTTGCACGGCAGAACCGGCAACCATCAATATGGCTTTCTTAAAATTACTGATGTATTTTTTTTGCTCATCATAAACACCATCATTGCTTTCATTAAAATCAGGAATGCTCATCAACTCTTTTGAAACAGCCATTGCAGCACCCATAAGATCAAGCCTGCCTTTCATGGCACGCTTCAATGTCATATCTAAAATTAATAAGCGGTTTATTTCATTTGTGCCTTCATAAATTCTGTTTATACGACTGTCTCTATACACTTTTGAAATTAAATATTCATCACTATATCCATTGCCGCCATGTATCTGCACGCCTTCATCTGCAACAAAATCCAGCACCTCACTTCCGTAAACTTTTAAGATGGCGCATTCAATAGCATATTCTTCTGCAGCGCCTAATAAAGCCTCTGTATGTGATTTACCGGATGCTTCTAATTCATGTTGCTTTTCTTCAATCCAGGCTGCAGTTCTGTATAAAGCGCTTTCGCATGACCATACACGAATTGCCATGTCTGCAAGCTTTTGTTTTATGGCGCCAAAATTTGCAATTGCTGTTTTAAACTGTTCTCTTGTTATCGCATATTCCACAGACATATTTAATGCACTCTTTGCGCCTTGTGCAGTAGCAGCACATAATTTTAAGCGGCCGATATTTAAAATATTAAAAGCAATAAGATGACCTTTTCCAATTTCGCCCAAAACATTTTCAGCAGGCACTTTACAATCCTGAAAATATAATTGCACGGTTGATGATCCTTTGATACCCATCTTATGTTCTTCGGGGCCCTGTGTAAAACCTTCAAAGCCGCGCTCTACAATAAATGCAGTGAACTTATCGCCATCAATTTTTGCAAACACAGTGTAAACATCAGCAAAGCCGCCATTTGTTATCCAGCATTTTTGCCCGTTCAATAAATAATCTTTTCCGTCATCACTTAAACGTGCAGATGTTTTTGCACCCAATGCATCGCTGCCGCTGCCGGGTTCAGTTAAACCATAAGAACCAATCCATTCGCCACTGGCAAGCTTTGGAATATATTTTTGTTTTTGCGCTTCAGTTCCAAAATATAAAATAGGTAATGAGCCAATACCGGTATGTGCCGCAATAGCAACAGAAAAAGAAAAGCCATCACCAAGTCCTTCATTCACTATAGTTGACGTAATAAAATCCTTCGCAAGCCCGCCATATTCTTCGGGAAAAGAAGTGCTTAATAATCCCTGTTCACCAGCTTTGGTTAGCAGCGAACGCATTAAGCCGGGCTCCATTTTATCTATCCGTTCTATAATTGGATACAATTCAGTTTCTATAAACTGGCGGCACATATCAAAGATCATTTGCTGCTCTTCCGTAAAATCTTCACGGATAAAAATATCTTCAGCACCGCTGTCTTTTATTAACCATTCACCGCCTTTAAGCAATGTTTTATTTTGTACAGATTCCATAATATAAAATTTTTTATTTGAAACTTTTTTGATGGTTAGCTAAACGTTCCCATTTAAATTATCATACACTTTCTGCAATACCGTTTTTACAATTTCAATATCTTCTTTCTTTACACTATTCAATGCTTCATCCATGGTTTGATTTGCCAGTTCAATCGTTGTATCCTGCAATACTCTTCCTGCATCCGTTAAACAAACAAGATTAATACGCTTATCATTTTTATGCGATGCACGTTTCAGTAATTTTTGTTTTTCCAGGTTATCAATTAATCTTGTAATACTTGGTTTATCGCGATAAGTGCGGTTACACAATTCCTGCTGACTTAAGCAATCTTCTTTCCATAAATGATATAAAACCGACCACTGTTCTATCGTTATATCCAAACCTGCATTACGAAAATTTTTTTGCAAACTTCTTGCTACAGCAGTACTTGCCATCCCATTTATAACGCTGTATAATTCTCCTCTTTTAAAATGACTATCAGACATATAGTTGTTTATGCAACTATTTTCAAAATTATATATCTTTACCACACAACCAAGTGTTTAAAATAAATTTTTCTGTTAAGATGTTAGCCTTTTCATGCAGCAACTTTCATTAGTATATAAATCCTCTGGTATAAATTATTATGTGTTTGGCACCGGCAATGAAATTTTATTTTGTCTGCATGGATATGGGGAAGATGGAAAATCATTTGCATTTCTTGAAACGCATTTGGGCAATACTTATACTTTATATGCTATAGATTTTCCATTTCATGGCGCAACAGAATGGAATGAAAGACAAGGTTTTTCCACCGGGGATCTAATTATTATCATGCAATTAATTCAGCCTGATATCAACAAAAAAATTTCTTT
>JBDTLW010000563.1:0-2656 GCA_039934575.1 Parafilimonas sp.
CTTCGTTTTTATACTGGGCATCTGAATAAGTAAAATTGGATTTGCCATAAAAGATTGATCCATTATGTTTTCGAACTGTTGAAAAAAATGTTTGGCGAAAATCAACATTACAAATAGAAATGGAACAAGGATTAATTTCCTGAGCGCTCGCAACTGTTAAAATAATTTTGAAAAAAAACAATAAGTAAATCTTTTTCATAAAGTCAATTTTAAAATTAATGAAAAATTATAACACTGTAAACGTAAATACTTCAGTTTCCAACTCCTAATTTTTTGTTCATACAGTTAATGTGAATTTTGCAAAATTTTTTATCTATATTTTTTTACACGCTTGATGCAAACAAAAAAAGCATCACACAAATAAATGTGCGATGCTCTAAACTGAAAAACAATTGCCCCTTTATAAAATTCTAAAACCAACACCAACTTGTATTGCCTGGCTTTTCCATTTATCCTGATGGTTTATATCACCAATATCGCTTAAGCCAATGTTATAACGCCCATACACATTAAGCGCTCCAAAATTTAATTGCGCTCCTAACACTGCAGCTAAATCACCGCCTTTAAAAGCAGCCTGCCCATTTTGAACGAGCGATTGATCTTTGTTCATCAATATGCTAAATTGCGGACCGAGCTGAAGTGTAAGTAATTTGCTTGCATTTATATTTAAAAGCACAGGAATGTTCAGATAATTTAAATGAAGATCTTTTGGTTTGGTAATTATTACATCCGATGAATCTTTATACGTGGTGTTCGTTTGGCTGAAAAGCAACTCCGGTTGTATTCCAATGTTTTTATTTAATCCAATATAAACAAAGGCTCCTGCTACATAACCAAAATTATATCCATCTTTAAAAGATTGCCCGTCAATCTTTCCGAGATTAGCGCCAAGCTTTGCGCCAACATGTAATGTTTGTGCAGAGACTGCTGCAGATAAGGTTAATATAAAACATAATGAAAGAATGATCTTTTGCATAGCATTATTTTTTTTGATTTTGATTTTATTAATTGACCTGAAAAAAACGGTAAGGGTTGTATGTTATTGCTTAAAGAAAACCTAAAGCAGTATTTGTTAAAAATACTATTGTCGTGATTTATACATTTCTATTCTTTGCCGCTGTGCATAAGCGCTGACAGAATCAAATAATTGCTGGTTTAAAATTGGATGCGCCTGGTAATAATTAAAGCTTTTAAAAAAATCCGCTTTATTAATGTTATGCAGCTTCAGCACTTCAGCTAAGTATGCCGTATTTAAACTTTTAATTGAAGTATCTTTTTCTTTTAGAAAAGATGCATAAGCGCCTGCCTGCATCATATCCCATACAATAATTTTCATTTTATCTGCAGGCAAAATATCTTTAGGGATCCTTGTATCTTCTGTAGTACATGCAGCAAAAGCAAAAAAAATTATAAGGCACAACAAATATTTATTCATCGCATCTGCTGTTTATACATGCTTGCATTTGAAACATCAATAGAAGCTAAAATTTGTGCTGCCTGTACACGGCTTTCAAGATCACCGTTTTTAAAAATGCCGATGTATTCCTGTGATTTTCCCTGCACCAGAAACTGTGCAATCATGGTGTTGGGGTTTTGCTGATTAAAATCCTGCAGCGATGATAAAGCATCAAGAATATTTGAGCGCCCCGTTTCAGTATCCGTGTACATTTTGTCAAGCCCATCTCTGTAGTAACTATAAATGATATCATGAATATCATTGTATTTCGGATTTTTCATATTTTCGGCAAGCCAGTAACGGTTTCTAACGCCATCAAATGCTTTCCATCCGCTGATGCCTTTTGCTTCCGGTGCATTGTTCACAATATTCTGCGCTTTTGCAAAATAAGCATCGCCGCCTTTTGGAGAAAATGAATCATAATCAAAGCCGAGAATCATATCAACATAATAAGCAAAAATGGCTGTAAGATTTGCACTTAATGCATCAGTTCCCTGCACGCGGTTCTCATTAAAATTCAGTTGTTGAAATTGTACATATTTAAATTGCACATCACCATCCTGGTAATTTATTAATGCAGTTTGATAAGATGCATTATACACTGGTCTTGCTGCTTGTATAGCCAGCGTTGCCTGGTAAACATTATCTGCATCAACACTTGAAATGGTAAGAATAAAATTGCAATGAATTTTTTCCTGCGCCTGAAAAACATCGCTTGTCCATTTACGATTATTAATAAACGTTGTAAGCTGTGTTTGCAAAGTTGTAAATACTGATTTATCAATGTTGCCAACCTGCTGCGCAAATACAGTAACTTTTGACTGCAGTTCCTGCGCTTGAATACAGTTGCAAACAACAAGGAAATTTATTAAAATAAAAACTTTACGCATGAGTTTTTTGAATGATTAGTTCAACAATTTTATTTGCAATTTCTTTTTTTGATGCAAGCGATAATTCAACAGTTGTTTCATCCGCAAAAAAAACAGATACTTTATTTGTATCATAACCAAAGCCTGTATTTGCATCTTTAAGAGAATTTAAAATAATCATATCTGCATTTTTATTTTTCAATTTATTCAATGCATTTTCTTTTTCATTATTTGTTTCAAGTGCAAAGCCGGCTAAAAACTGACCATCTTTTTTTTCTTTACCCAAAGTTGCAAGAATATCTTTTGTTTTTGTAAGCTGCAGCGCAAACTC
>JBDTLW010000564.1:0-2656 GCA_039934575.1 Parafilimonas sp.
AACATGCAGAGCAATGTAATGGCAGCGGTGATTGCAGAAAAACGCATTTATCAGGCGGCACCATGTGCCCCTCTTATATGGCTACGCGAAATGAGAAAGATACCACAAGAGCAAGGGCGAATATTCTGCGCGAGTTTCTTACACATAGTGATAAACCAAATCGTTTTGATCATAAAGAAATTTATGATGTGATGGATCTGTGTTTAAGTTGTAAAGCCTGTAAATCTGAATGCCCTTCAAATGTTGATGTAGCCAAATTAAAAGCAGAATTCCTGCAGCAATATTATGATGCGCATGGCGTGCCTTTCAGAAGTAAACTGATTGCAAATTTTACAGCATCGGCAAAGCTTGCAGCATTAATGCCGGGCATATATAATTTCATGGTAACAAATAAAAGTACAAGCGGATTAATAAAAAAAATATCAGGCTTTGCAATAGAAAGATCAATGCCAACAGTGTATAAGATAACACTGAGAAGTTGGTATAAAAAGCATGTAAAGGAATTAGGAATAGGGAATAAGAAATTTGGAAATCATAACCGTAAACTCTATTTGTTTTGTGATGAATTCACGAATTATAACGATACAGAGATTGGTATAAAAGCAATTTTATTATTAGAGAAATTAGGCTATGAAGTAATAATACCAACACACGAAGAAAGCGGCAGAACCTGGCTTTCAAAAGGTTTACTGCGCGATGCAAAAAAGATCATCAATAAAAATATTTCCTTATTAAAAGACCTGGTAACTGAAGACAGCCCATTGATTGGTATTGAGCCATCTGCTATTCTTGCCTTTAGGGATGAATATGTTGATCTTGCTGATGATAATGTATTTGATGCAGCCAAACAACTTTCAAAAAATGTTTTTACTGTTGAAGAATTTATTGCAAAAGAAATTGACAAAGGGAACATTACATCAACTCTGTTTACAAAAGAAAAACGAAACATCCAATTGCACGGACATTGCCAGCAGAAAGCATTGTCATCTATTGCGCCTTCTGTAAAAATTTTATCCTTACCTGAAAATTATTCTGTGCAAACAATTGCTTCAGGTTGTTGCGGAATGGCTGGTTCATTTGGCTATGAAAAAGAACATTATGCATTAAGCATGAAGATTGGCGAACTGGTATTATTTCCAGCAGTGCGCAATCAAACTGATGATATCATTATTGCAGCTCCCGGTACCAGTTGCCGACATCAGATAAAAGATGGAACAGGAAGAATAGCAAAGCATCCTGTGGAAGTTTTGTATGAAGCATTGCAGGATGTATAATTTATAATTAATCTCATTAAGCTTCATACTATCTTAGCAACATTGGCTTTTTAATATTCAATATATTCAAATGAAAAAAATAATAATTCTTTTATTTATTATTAATTGTATTCAGGTTTCAGCCCAAGATAAAACAGCAGAAAAATTTGCGGCAACCATTACACCAGAAAATCTGAAAGCTAAGCTTACTGTGATTGCCGGCGCAGACATGGAAGGCAGGGAAACAGCAACACGCGGTCAGCGTAAAGCAGCAGCATACATTGAAGCGTATTTTAAAAAATTAAAATTACTTCCTGGTGATTCAAGTCATTATCAAATGACGTTTCCTGTTTATCAGGATTCACTGGGGTCTGCTTCATTTTCTGTTAATGGCGAAAACTATGAGTTGGGGCAGGATTTTTCGAATGGAGGCAGTGCAATACCTGCAGGTTCTTTTGCCATTTCAAATATTGTATTTGCCGGTAAAGGCATTAAAGATTCTGCGCACAACGATTATAATGATCTGGATATAAAGAATAAATGGGTAATGATAACAGTATCTTCATCAGAAGAAAAAAACAGGAGGCTTTTATTTCAAAGAATGGGTTTGGCAATGCGGTCTGATGCATCCGGATTATTAATTGTGTCTGATGATTTTCCTAAAAAGAATATTGCAACAAAAAGCAGAATGTATAATGCAATGCCGGAAAAACAGTTTCCTGTTTTATTCATTTCTCAAAAAATTGCAGATAATATTTTAGACACTGCACTTGATGAAAACACAGCACATACATTATACAATACCAGCGCTGAAATAAACTTCAACAAAAAAATAAATTATTTACAAAGTACAGATGTGATTGGTGTTTTACCCGGTACTGATAAAAAAGATGAGTATGTTTTTATTACAGCACACTATGATCATTTAGGCATGCAGGATTCTGTGATCTATTATGGTGCTGATGATGATGGCAGCGGCACAACAAGCGTATTGCAGATTGCAGAGGCTTTTGCGGCTGCAAGAGATAAAGGATATAAACCAAGACGCACTATAGTTTTTATGACAGTTTCCGGCGAAGAAAAAGGCTTATGGGGAAGTGAATATTATACAGATCATCCGGTATTTTCTTTGGATTCCACTTCTGTTGATCTGAACATTGATATGATAGGAAGAATTGATCCGTCACGTAATTATGGTGACTCAACAAATTATGTTTATACAATTGGTGAAGATAAATTAAGCAGTGACCTGTTACCAATTTCAGACAGCATCAACAATACATATTCACATCTTGAACTTGATAGAAAATTTAATGATCCAAATGATCCCAACCGCTTTTATTACCGAAGTGATCATTACAATTTTGCAAGCAAAGGCGTGCCGATCATTTTTTATTTTAATG
>JBDTLW010000565.1:0-2648 GCA_039934575.1 Parafilimonas sp.
GGGAAGGTATCTATGAAAATGATGGTGAGGGAAGTCCAATAGCAATATTAAGGGTATTAAAAGAACTGCATTTTATAAATAAGGCAAAAAACAAAAACGTTCCGCCCATTGACTTACTATTTAATGACATTGATGAATTTAAAATTCAAAAACTTAAAACAATAATTGAAGAACGAAAATTATATTACGAATCTTTTGGTAAGCTAAATTTTCGTTCCAAGGATTACAAACAAATTTTAGAAGGACTATCAAATTATATTCAAAGCTTTAAAAACGAAAAAGCATTCATATTTATTGATCCATATGGCTATAAGGAAATTAGAGCAAGTGAAATAAAGAAACTTCTTCAATCAAAAAAATCAGAAGTGCTTTTATTTTTGCCAACACAATGCATGTATCGCTTTGATGAGAAAGGCACGCCGCAAGCATTGATAGAAATATTAGAAGAATTGGTTGATTTGACAGAATGGAAGTCTAGCAACTCTGTTTATGGATTTATTGAACAATTTAAAAATGCTTTAAAAAATTATTTAGGCGCTGATTACTTTGTTGATACGTTTACTATAAAAAAAGACGAATCAACCGTTTTTTGTTTATATTTTTTCTCTAGTCATATAAGAGGTTTGAAAAAATGTTAGAAACCAAATGGGAGATTGATGCAGATGAAGGAAAGGGATGGAGCTATAAACCTGTAGGCAGCTTATTTTCAAAATTTAAAACAAACCCTTTAGAAGAAGAATTAATAAAAATGCTTTCCAAATCGGATAAAGTTTATAATGGAGATGTTTATGTTCACGCATTAAGGTTAGGATTTTTGCCAACACATTGTAATGAAGTGTTTACATCTTTACAATCTCAAGGAAAACTTGACGTTTTATCAGATAATAATGAGAAAATTCGAAAAGGTGCTTATTACATAAGTTATGATAATTATAAAAACAATTACTCTAAAGTCTTTTATAAAGTAAAATAATTTAATCATGGCAAACTCAAGCATAGAATGGACAGAGATGACCTGGAATCCTACAACGGGATGTAATAAAATTTCCGCTGGTTGTAAATATTGTTATGCAGAAGTAATGACAAGAAGATTGCAGGCGATGGGCATTGAAAAATATAAAGACGGTTTTGCAATACGAACACATGAAGACACTTTGAATATTCCTTACACCTGGAAGTCTCCAAAAGTTGTTTTCGTAAATTCAATGAGTGATTTATTTCATCCTGAAGTTCCTGTTGAATTTATTAAAAGAGTTTTTGCAGTAATGAATGATACAGCACAACATACTTACCAGGTATTAACCAAACGTGCGGAAAGGTTATATGAATTGCATCATCTTTTAAACTGGACTAAAAATATTTGGATGGGTGTTTCTGTAGAAGACAATCGGGTAATTGATCGTATAGATTTTTTGAGAGAAACAAACGCGCACATTAAATTTCTTTCCTGCGAACCTCTGATCGGTCCACTACAAAATATGAATCTTGAAAATATAAATTGGGCAATTGTTGGTGGCGAAAGTGGAAGAAAAGCAAGACCAATTAAAGAATCCTGGGTTTGGGATATTAGACAGCAATGCAACGAACAAGGTGTTGCATTTTTCTTTAAACAATGGGGTGGTATAAATAAAAAGAAATCAGGCAGAATTCTTGGCGGAAAAACTTATGATGAAATGCCGGTTACGTATTAATTGTAAAATTGTTTATTCCACATCAAACAATTTATTTTCTTTTATAAACAGGCACCGTACTGCAAGGTTCTCCATACATAATACTTTTTACTTGTAGTTGCAACAAAGCAGTTATTGCAACGTATGCACTATCTGGAATTTTTATATCACCACAACCTTTTATTACTACACGCTTGTCTTTATAATCTTCCGTGTTTATTGTGCTCATATTATTAAGAAGAATTGTTTCTATCATTTTGCCTTCATCACCCAACACAATATTTTTTGCATACGGCTGTAAATATGTTGCGATGAGCATATACGCCCACACAGGAATAATGGCATCTGCCGAACAGGTTATGGCAACATTTGCATTTTCAAATTCATTCCAGTTTGTATTTTTTAATGCTTCGCGAAAATCTTTTTCTTTTATTATCAAGCCGCGAAATAAATACTCTTTTATATCAAAAACTTTTATGGGTTCTTTCGGATAAAAATCTTCAAGGTTCAATGTAATCAAGCCGCTTGCATCTACTTTATTTATGATCTTTTCACTTACTTCCATCAGTTTTATTTTAAACAAAATTACGAAACACTATTGCTTATAAAAAGTAAAGGCTAACCGTTTGGTTAGCCTTTAACACAATCAAAAATATTATTAATAGAATTTAGAACGATCATCTTTTATATCTGCTGCTTTGCGCAGTGCAGCTACAGCCTGTGAAGCCTGCTGTTTCAGCATTTGTTCAATTTGTTGCTTTTGCATTTCTGCTGTTTGCCCTATTGCCGCAGTGCCGGATACAGCATTTGATTGCACAACAAAAACACCGGAATTACCCGCTATTGGTGTGCTCATTTTATTCAGCAATTGCTTATTAAATGCTGCACCTATAAACTTAGGTTCGTTACCAACACCGGGCACTACATAAGAAGAAAAGCTAATGCCGGCACTGTCTGTTGTTTGAACCTGCTGATGTG
>JBDTLW010000566.1:0-2643 GCA_039934575.1 Parafilimonas sp.
GAAGTTCAGGCAATTCGTCTCTTCTTTTATCACCACAGAAAAAATAAATTTCATTTATTTTTTTATCTGCAATTATTTTTTTTGCTAACGCAGTTGCATCATCAGCGATTGATGCAATAGATTCTTTACCAAAATATTTTTCAATTAATATCCTGGTTGTATTTCCGATACAATAAATTTTCCAGTCTGGTTTTTTATTTTGTACATATTTGCTAACAGCTTCAACAGCATTCTTACTTGTGAAAACAACTATCGTACTCCGCGTTAATATATTTTCAATCTGCTGCTGATTTTTTTTTGTTTGTATAATTTCTGTTTTAATAAAAGGAATTACATCTCCATTAATTCCTTTTGAATTCATTTTATTTAATAATGATTCATTGATCTCGCCTGTTATTAATATGGTTGGATTATTTTGACGCATTGCGTATTTGCTCAATAATTTTATATGCGCCTTTTTTTAAAATTTCTTCGCCTGCTATCAATCCTAAATCATTGGCTTTATGTAGTTCAACTCTTTTTTCAATTTCTGCTTTTTCTTTTCCATCAACAGATAAAATATTTCCTTTGAACACAATATCGTTATCTGATATTTGAGCCAATGCGCTTATCGGTGTTGAGCATCCGCCCAGTAATTTTTTCAAAAAGTCTCTTTCAATTTTCACACACAAAGCTGTTACTTCATCATTAAAATTTTGGCAATCGTTGAAAGTATTTTCATCATCATTTCTGCAAACAACAACAATAGCGCCTTGCGCAGGAGCCGGCAACATCCAATCTAAATCAATAGTATTTTCAGGTCTTAAATTTATTCTTTCTAAACCCGCAGCAGCAAATATTGCTCCGTTCCAGTTATGCGTTTTTACTTTATTCAAACGCGTATTTATATTACCTCTTAAATTTTCAATTACAGTATTTGGATAACGGTGAAGCCATTGTGCAATCCGTCTTATGCTGCTGGTGGCAATTGTGAATTGTGAATCATGAACTTTTAATTCTTCAACCCATGTATTATTAGTAAATGAAAGTTTTTTAAGGTCAGCTTTATCTTTACAAACAAACACATCTTTATAATTTCCTCTTTTTAAAACAGCAGCCTGCATAATTCCTTCAGCCATTTGCACAGGCACATCTTTCATTGAATGTACAGCAATATCAATCCGGTTATTTAATAAGGCAGCATCTAAAGTCTTTGTAAAAATTCCCTGAACACCTAATGCATACAAAGGCGTAATTGTATCTGTATCGCCTTCACTTTTTATGTACACCAATTGAGATTCCACACCGGCTTTACGCAAAAGATTCTGCACCTGCTGTGCCTGCCACACAGCCAGCGGACTATCTCTTGTACCTATGCGTAAAATATTATTCGCCATATTATGCAATGCAAATAAACTCATTTATCGCAGCTATATATTGGCAACCTTTGGTATCGGCTTTTTTTATTTTTCCTGCAGTTTCATTTACTACACGTTGAATTTTTATATCAAGCGTTTCTTTGCATAGTGTTGAATCTGTATTTGCAGAATAAGATTGAAGTTCTTTCAATTTACTTTTTAAATCTTTCAGCATGGGCACGTGCCTGCGCATTTCATACCATTCAATAAATTCCTGCATAGCTTCTGCAATTATTGACTTTGCTTTTGGTATTTCAGCTTCTCTTTTTTTAAGTGTATTGTCTTTCAGTTTAGATAATTCATCTACGTTTATCATTGTAATGTTTGACAAACTGCGCACGGTTTCTTCAACATTAAACGGAATAGAAAGATCTATTATCAGTTTGGTTTTGCCAGGTTTAATATGCGATGAAAGTATTACAGGATTCTCTGAATTTGTTGCTACGAGAATAATATCTGCTGTTTCAATTTCTTTATCCAGATCATTTATATCAGCACTTGTAAGATCAAGCTCTTTTGCAAGTTCAATTGCTTTTTCCGGAGAGCGGTTAATAAGCGTAATATTTTTTGTGCCAAGATAATCAATAAGATTTTTACAGGTATTGCTTCCAATTTTTCCTGTGCCAAGCAGCAGAATTTTTTTATTGCAGATATTTTTTACATGCTTTTTTATATATTGAACTGCAGCAAAAGAAACAGAAACTGTACCACCGCTTAGCGCTGTTTGATTCTTTATCAATTTAGACGATTGTAAAACTGTATTTATCAAACGTTCAAAATGCGCTCCTAAAAAATGATGTTGTCTTGAAAATTTTGCGGCTGATTTTAACTGCCCGACTATTTCATAATCGCCGAGTATTTGTGAATCTAAACCTGCGCCTACATTAAAAATATGTTCAATAGCTTCTGTGCCTTTTTTAATATATGCCCATTGATTAAAGAGTGGTACATCACCTGACGTTTCTAAACAAAGCAGATTTATCAGATCATCTGCATCATCAGTAAGTCCATATATTTCTGTGCGGTTGCATGTGGAGAGAACAAAAACTTCTTCTAATCCAAAAGAAGATGCATTAGAAAGTATGGAAGTATATTGATCATTATTTATTGCAAATAAACTGCGTAATTCAGCATCAGCTTTTTTATAACTTATTCCGGCTACACAAAATTTATCTATATCCATACTTTTTATCAAACCTTGCAAAAGTAATTTACAGCTTAGCTAAAAGCATGATTAAAATTGTAT
>JBDTLW010000567.1:0-2642 GCA_039934575.1 Parafilimonas sp.
GTTACGACCGAAAAGCATTGGATTCAAGGAAAGAGTTTAAACCAAAAGATAGCGCAATTGATATGGCTGCCGCCATGGGTATTGAACTTTTAACGGAAGAAGAATACCGGGAATTGCAATCCCTCCAGAAGGAGGGAGAAAAGCTTGATTTAAAAACATCAAGCTGGATAAAAACACCTGATGATATTAGAAAACTTGGCGGCGCCATCTTTTGTGACTGTCGCTACGACACTGTTTTTGTATATCACAATGGCGCAGAATCTTACTATGGTGCCAGGGGGTTCCGTGGCTTCTTAAAAGTTTAAATTTTGCATAGGTAGCGAAGCGGATTGTTGACCATACAATCTTTATTTTTCTTAAACAAACGCAAGTCAAATCAGTCAACTCAAACTTCAGTTAAATTTGCATCATGCAATACACGCTGAAAAAATCATTAGGACAACATTTTTTAAAAGATGAAAATATCAGCCGCAACATTGTTTCAGCATTAACAAAACATTCTTTCAATCAATTATTAGAAATAGGTCCTGGCGCCGGCGCTTTAACTAAATTTTTACTTCAATTAGATAATATTGAATTTAAAGCCATAGAACTTGATGATGAAAAAATAGAATACCTGTTGCAAACATATCCTTCAATAAAAAATAAATTAATACACAAAGATTTTTTAAAGGCTGATATTCCTTTTGAAAACAACTTTGTTATAGTTGGTAATTTTCCATACAATATTTCATCACAAATTCTTTTTAAAACACTGGAGTGGAAGGATAATGTTCCTTTAATGATAGGTATGTTTCAAAAAGAAGTTGCGCAACGTATTGCATCAAAACCAAACAGTAAAATTTATGGTATATTAAGTGTGTTGGTACAAGCGTTTTATAACGTGGAATATTTGTTTGATGTTTCACCATTATCATTTACACCGCCGCCAAAAGTGGTTAGCGGTGTAATAGAACTAACTATTAAAAATGAAGCTGCAAAAATGAGAACGGAAAAAGATTTTTTTCTTCTTGTAAAAACAGCATTTAATCAGCGAAGAAAAAAATTACGCAATGCAGTTCGTAATTTATTTACAGAAGATATTTTACAGCTTGAGATTTTTGACAAGCGCGCAGAACAATTAAGTGTTGAAGATTTTGCAGCGCTTACCTTTAAAATGAAATGAAAAAACATAGATAAAGTATGATTAAAAAGAAAGTAATTATCACAGCAAAAGTTCACGCATATCTGTTAGATGAATTAAAAACAAAGGGCTATGAAATTTTACACATACCTGCAGTTACGTATGAAGAACTGGGATCGCTAATTGCTGATACAAATGGTTTAATTGTAACTACAAGACTTAAAATTGATAAAGCTTTAATTGATAAAGCCACGAGTTTAAGATGGATTGGCAGGTTGGGCAGCGGTATGGAATTAATTGATGTTGATTACGCAGAACAAAAAGGGATTTATTGTGTAAGCAGCCCTGAAGGAAACCGTAATGCAGTTGCAGAACATACGCTTGGTTTACTGTTGAATTTATTGAATAAGATCTGCAGCAGTTTTGAAGAAATAAAAAAAGGTGAATGGATACGCGATGCAAACCGCGGCACTGAATTAAGTGGTAAAACGGTTGGTATTATTGGCTATGGAAATACAGGTGAAGCGTTTGCAAAATTGCTTTCATCTTTTGGATGCACAGTGCTGGCGCATGATAAATATAAATTTGGTTTTGCAAACGGTTATGTTCGCGAAGCAGAACCGGAACAAATAGCCCGTTATGCAGATGCTGTGAGTTTACATCTTCCGCTTACAGAAGAAACATTTCATTATGCTGATGAAAAATTCTTTAAACATTTGGAAAGAAAGCCTGTTTTTCTTTCCTGTTGCAGAGGAAAAATTACCAGTGCAAACGCATTAATACATGCGCTTGATAATAATTTTATACAATCAGCCGGCATAGATGTTTTGGAGAATGAGAACTTAAGCGCATATTCATCTGAAGAAAAAAATATGCTTAATAATTTATGCGGCAGAAACAATGTAATTATAACGCCGCATATTGCCGGTTACAGCCATGAAGCTTTTTTTAAAATGGCAAAAATTGTTTTGGATAAAATAGATAAAAAAGGAATTTTGTAGAGGCAAGTCAGGAAGTCTGAAAGACTGGAAGTCTGTAAGAGCTTTCCAACTTTAATACTATTAGCTTTGTTTTAAACCTCAATTTTCTATATTTGCATCATGCAACGCCGCATTATTTGTGGCGTTGTATTTTTTTTCTATTTTAAAACCAGATATATGAGTGATACAATGTACGTTTCAAAAACTGCATTTGAAAAAATGCAGCGGGAGTTAAAGCATATGAAATCTGTTGAGCGGCCTGCTGCATCGCGGGCTATTGCAGAAGCCAGGGAAAAGGGCGATCTTAAAGAAAATGCCGAATATGATTCTGCAAAAGAAGCGCAGGGAATGCTGGAAGCCAGGATGGCTTTGCTTGAAAGCCAGATTGCGAATTCACGTATTGTTGATGAAAGTGAAATTGACATCAGTAAGGTTTCTATTTTAACAAGGGTTACTATAACCAACATGGCTTCAAAAAGAACGGTTACTTACCAGATTGTTGGTGAGGCAGAAGCAGATCTTAAAGCAAATAAAATTTC
>JBDTLW010000568.1:0-2639 GCA_039934575.1 Parafilimonas sp.
TTTGTAATTTTCATCTCTATAAATTTTCCTTTTGTCGCAATGTTTTCAAAATCAATAATTGTTAGCCCGATTCTTTAGTACTTTGACAAAATGAAATTTAGCCTCACAGGTAAAAAATGGATAATTGTGCTGTTGCATGCAATATGCTGGATCGTACTTTTCTCGCTTCCATTTTTATTGCGTACATCTTATCAGAGCGAACACAAAGCCCCACAGCATGATGACCCCGCATTATTATACTTTTACTTTTTCAGCAGCGCTATATGGGTAATTCTTTTTTACGTTAGTGCCTATGTATTTCTTCCTTTAATTATGCGTACTAAAAAGATGCCACAATTTATTGCTGTACATATATTATCCCTTACAGCAATATATCTTCTGCATTGGTTATACTTTACGCTGTTTGTAAAACACATGCCTTTTAAACCCGCTAATTTCTTTTCATATAATATTTTTCCATACCTTTTTATTCTTGCCAGCAGTTCTGCTTATTTTATGTTGCTTGAAAGACAACGTTCATTAAAACTTACACAAGCACGTGAAACAGAAAATCTAAAAACAGAGCTTTTATTTTTAAGATCGCAGGTTAGCCCGCATTTTATGTTTAATGTATTAAATAATATGGTTGCCCTGGCGCGAAAAAAATCTGACTTGCTTGAGCCTTCACTTATAAAGCTCTCTTCACTTATGCGTTATATGTTGTATGAAACTGATGAACAAAAAGTGATGCTTGAAAAAGAGATAGATTATATTCAAAGCTATATTGATCTGCAGCAGCAGCGCTTTGGAAAAAATGTAAAAGTGCAAACCTCATTCAATAATATTACAAGCAATGGTAACGAAATTGAACCGATGCTTCTAATACCATTTGTTGAAAATGCTTTTAAGCATGGCACAGGTATTATTGAAAATGCACAAATTAATATTGAATTAAAAGAAGATGGCGGTATATTACAATTTATGATAAGCAACAGGTATAACGACATCTCTAACGATAGCAAAGACAAAGATTCAGGTATTGGATTAAATAATGTGCAGCGAAGATTAAATTTACTATATGGTAAAAATCATGCGCTGCTGATAAATAAAAAAGATGGCTGGTTTACTGTTTTTCTTCAAATAAATTTACACTAATGCTTAATTGCCTTGCTATAGATGATGAGCCTCTTGCACTGGAATTGCTTGAAGATAATATAAGCAATGTGCCTTTTTTAAAATTAGTCGGTTCTTGCAGCAACCCCATTGAAGCCATGAATATTCTGCAGCATGAAACAATTGATCTTATTTTTTTAGATATACAAATGCCAGGTTTAACAGGGTTACAGTTTATTAAAACAATCACTGTAAAACCAATGTTTATTCTTATTACAGCTTATGAAAAATATGCTTTACAGGGATATGATCTTGACGTGGTTGATTATTTGGTAAAGCCGGTAGCTTTAGAAAGATTTATTAAAGCTTGCAATAAAGCATGGGAGCTTCATCAGCTTAAAACTAAAAAGATGTCTGGTACAGAAACACCTGCATATTTTTTTATAAATGCTGATTACAGTATGGTAAAAATTGTATTCGCTGATATTATGTGGGTTGAGGGTTTAAAAGATTATTTAAAGATTCATTTAAAAAGTTCATCCAGGCCATTGGTTGCTCGCATGACCATGAAATCTATAGAAGAGCAATTACCTGCCAACATGTTCATCCGTGTTCAGAAATCATTCATTGTTTCCAAAGAATATATTACATCTGTAAGAAAAAATAGTGTTTTTATAGATAGTATTGAAATACCTGTTGGTGATAATTATAAAGATGCCGTTCTTGGTATTACGGGTAAGCATTAATGCCAAAATTATCTGCTTCTTATATCAAATTTCCTTTCGTCGCATATTTTCATCCGCTTGTCTCATTTGAAATTTACATCTTGGTCTCCTTCATAGTTTTGTGTCTGATTTAATAAATAATATGAAAAATTTATTCTTAGCAGTAATAGCATTAATTATTACAGTACAGTTATCAGCACAATTCCCAGGCGGGGGTGCTAATAGTAAAAAGATGCCCAGCATCGGGCATATTTATGGAAAGGTAGTTGACAGTGCAGATAAACCCATTGCAGATGCTTCTATCATCCTGCTTCAAAATACATTTGACAGCAGCAGCAAGAAAACGAAACAGGTGCTGTTTAAAGGTGCAACCACAAAAGCCAATGGAGATTTTGATTTCGGCGAACTTCCTTTTTTTGGAATTACCATGAAAATTTCCGCTATTGGTTACAAAAATTATGAAGAAAAAATAACATTCCAGCCTAAGGCCCCTGCTGCAACAACTTCTGGTAATAATAATCCAATGCAGCAGATGAGTGGTATGATGAGCGCTTTGGATAAAGATTTAGGTAATATAAAATTACAGCCAGACGCAAATCAGCTAAAAGCTGTTACTGTTACTACAACAGTAAGTGCACTTAAAATGGATATTGATAAGAAGACATTTAATGTTGAAAAAGATATTGCCAGCAGCGGCGGAACAGCTATTGATGTAATGAAGAATGTGCCATCTGTACAAATAGATATTGATGGTAATGTAAAGCTGCGTAATGCCACACCGCAAATATATATTGATGGCAGACCAACAACACTTTCATTAGA
>JBDTLW010000569.1:0-2628 GCA_039934575.1 Parafilimonas sp.
CCTGCAAATTATTTTTTGCTTCTTCTACACTATCGCCCTGGCTTGCAATATCAAGCTCGGGGCATAACGCCACATAACTATCATTTTCTCTTTCAATGATTGCAGTAAAATTTTGAATGTTTTTCATTCCAGAATTATTTTTCATTTATTCAAATTTAGTATTTTAATTCGAATCCTTTCAGGCTTTCCATCGCTGCTTCTTCGCCTTCTTCAATTGCTTTTTCTACAGCTTGCTTTGCGGTTTGTAATAATTGTTGGCTTTGTTTTTTTAAAGAGAATGATTGCTGAATAAACTGTGCAATTTGCTGTTGCTTTTTTAAATCAATTAATGGTAAAACGATATTGTCTAAATCAATTCGATTGATTGAAGTAAGTATAGTTCCTGAACAATTTTGCTTCAATAACAATTGCATTATTGGCGATTTAAATAAAACTAAAAGTGTTTCAGAATTTATTTTTTCTGACTTCAAAACATAAAAACCAGTAGAACATAAAGCATTATCGTATTCAAGATTAATTAATGCACAGCTTTGTAATGAACCTTCTATTGATGAAATAATTATATCACTGTTTTTAATTCTTCTTCTTGCACGACTCGGGAGGTTATATCCAAAATCATTGGTGCAACCAGTAATTCCTCCGCTTGCATCTACGTTTGCTAATTCAACATAATTATATTCTTGGTTTGCCTTGGGCAAATAGTTTTATCGTGTACTGAGCAAATAGTTTTTAGAAAAGCAAATCCATTTTTGTACTCTTAAATTTTTGAAATCACTTCATCAAATTTTAACTGGTAATATTCTGCATCTAATCTGCCACTTCGTACAAATGATTCTTTAAAACTTTTTACTTCTTTGAGATTCTCAATTCATTGCTTTTACATTTCTCTCATTTATATTTGAACACATAAATTATTGCCATGAAAAAGATTTGCCTCATACTTTTTAGTATAATTTTTATTTCAACAATTGCAAACGCGCAAACCACTTACAAAGAAGATGTAAAGATGAATGCGTTCGTCAAAGACCTGATGAGCAAAATGACTGTTGATGAAAAGATCGGTCAGTTGAATCTTGTAACGCCGGGTGGTGCAGTTACCGGTTCTGTTGTAAGTACAGATGTTGATAATAAAATTCGCAAGGGCAATGTGGGCGGTATTTTTGGAATTAATGGTCCTGATCAAATTCGCCAGGCACAGGATATTGCCGTAAAAAATTCACGTTTGCACATTCCTTTATTTTTTGGTTTGGATGTTATTCATGGTCACAGAACAATTTTTCCAATTCCGCTTGGCTTATCATGCTCATGGGATATTCCAATGATTCAGCAAAGTGCACACATTGCTGCAACAGAAGCTGCGGCTGATGGTTTAAACTGGGTGTATTCACCCATGGTTGATATTGCCCGCGATCCGCGCTGGGGACGCATTGCAGAAGGTTCAGGTGAAGATCCCTATCTCGGTTCGCAGATTGCAGCGGCAATGGTTCGCGGCTACCAGGGTAATGATCTTTCAGCATATAATACCGTGATGGCTTGTGTAAAACATTATGCATTATACGGCGCTGCTGATGCCGGTCGCGATTACAATACGGTTGATATGAGTCGTATAAAAATGTTTCAATATTATCTGCCTCCATACAAAGCTGCAGTTGATGCAGGAGTTGGCAGTGTGATGAGTTCATTTAATGAAGTGGATGGAATTCCTGCAACAGGCAATAAGTTTTTATTGACTGATGTGTTGCGCAATATGTGGGGTTTTAAAGGTTTTATTGTGAGTGATTATACTTCTTTAAGTGAAATGATAAATCATGGTATTGGTGATCTTCAAACTGTTTCAGCACAAGCATTAAAAGCAGGATTGGATATGGATATGGTTAGCGAAGGTTTTCTGAATACGTTAAAAAAATCTTTGCAGGAAGGTAAGGTTACACAAAAAGAAATTGATGATGCGTGCAGGAGAGTTCTTGAAGCAAAATATAAAATGGGTTTGTTTGATGATGCTTATCGTCATGATGATGCGCAACGTGCTGCAACTTCAATTTTAACGGATAGCAATCGTATGGCTGCAAGAAAATTTGCAGAGCATTCTTTTGTTTTATTAAAGAATGCAAACAACATTCTTCCACTAAAAAAATCAGGAACAATTGCATTGATCGGACCATTGGCTGATAACCAAAGGAACATGCTTGGCACATGGAATATTCGTGGTGAGTATAGCGAAGATATTACCGTAATTCAGGGAATAAAAAATATGGTTGGAACTGATGTAAATGTATTATATGCAAAAGGTGCAAACATCAGTGATGATTCGATGATAGTTACCAACATAAATAATTTTGCAAAAGAAATTGATGTTGATACACGCACACCGCAGCAAATGATTGACGAAGCTGTTGAAACAGCAAACAAAGCAGATGTTGTTGTTGCCTGTTTGGGTGAAGCCGCAGATTTTACAGGCGAAGCCAGCAGCATGAGTGATATAAGTTTGCAGCAAAGTCAAAAGAATTTATTGAAAGCATTGATTGCAACCGGTAAGCCTGTTGTTGTTGTTTTATTTAATGGCAGACCGATGACACTTAATTGGGAAGATAAAAATGTAAATGCTATGCTCGATGTTTGGTTTCCCGG
>JBDTLW010000570.1:0-2624 GCA_039934575.1 Parafilimonas sp.
ATAATTTTTTGCCATATATAATGGCTGCCATGTGGGCAAAAGAAAATAAACTTGATGATGCGATCATTCTGAATAACTACAGCCGTATTGCCGAAACAACGATTGCAAATATTTTTTTAGTGAAAGATGGCAAAATAAAAACGTCTGCATTAAGTGAAGGATGTGTGGCTGGTGTAATGCGCAGATATATGAGCGAATGTTTAAAAAAAGAAAATATTCCTTATGAAGAAACACAGATGCATACTGATGAGCTTGCAGACGCAAATGAAGTTTTTATTACCAATGCAGTACAGGGGATAAGATGGATTAAGCAATGCGGAAAAAATAATTACAACTTTAAACTTGCTGAATATTTACATCGTACATTTTTATTGTCTTTGTTTTAATAATCAGTGGAGCGCATTATTAATAAAAGCATACTTAATTGAAGACTCAGTTTTAATTATATCATAAAACTGATCAAGATAATTTGCAACATCTTTTCTTTCTTTAGGATCAAGTACATAAAAATCGTTTACATACTTCATTATTGTTTCCTGTTTTTCTTTAAAAACATCAGTAATAATATCAAGCTCTTGTAGAGCCCGCGGATGCCCCATATAATAACGGTCTCTTACGTTTTTAATATCGAGACCATCGGCCGGCACAGCATAAGGCGCACCCACAAGCCCTGAATAATCAAAATCATAAGCAACGGGATAAGGACTTCGTAAAGTATCTGCAAGCGGAACCATAAGTTTTATATTATGATTATTAGGTACTGCCCAATCTGTATTGCCGATCATAAATTCAAATATGCTTACAAAACTTATCTGCTGCCTGTTGGTTGCTTCCGTAGCAAAAGTTTTATTTTTTACTTCTTTGCAATTGTTTCTTTCTGCCAAATCTTTTACATCTTCAATAAGAAAAGCATATTGTGTGTAAGATTTTACTTTCTGCGCAGAATCATTATACGTTACATGCAATAATCTTACACGAAAGCTCATTGGAGAAAGAATATTATATATTTTATACACCATGTATTCTTTCAGTAACAAATCTTCACTGGCATCATTACTGTGACAGCCTCCAACCAATTTCAATTTTTTAAGATCAGATAACAACGGCGAAGCCGGTGTTTTAAAATCAAGCATAAGCGAAGCAAGATCGCAGTTCTCTTTGCGGTAAATACCTCTTGGCTCTATGCGGATATTTTCATCAATTACTAATGTATCTGCAAAATTCAGTACAATATGTGCAGGCAACCATACAAGCTTTTTTTTATCGGCTCTTAATTTTCTGATGTCTGTTGTTAACTGCACATTTATTACGCTGTCACCTAAAAAAAACTGGTTCCTGTTTATGGGTGCAGGCTGCGTGTAAACAGGTTGTTGCACACATATTAATACGATAAAAAAGAGAGAAAATAATTTTGACATGAAGTGCAGTTTTTATAAAGGCTGTAGCTATTTAAAGTTTAAAGATATTATTTTGCATCATGAATCTTTATATTAAGAATCAATAAAATTATTTGTTATGAAAAAGATCAGTCTCATATTTATTTGTTTTTTTATAAGCGTTTTGTATGTAAAAGCTAATGCAAATTTTTTTATTATGAATATTGATACAACTGTAAACAATCAGCTTACTGTAAAAGAAAAAGAAAACGGATGGCAATTATTGTTTGATGGCAAAACCTTAGACGGATGGAGAACGTTTAAGAATAAACCGGGCAAATGGAAAACAGAAAATGGTGCGATATGCAGTTATACCGCAGATAACGGTGAAGCAGATTTAATTACAGACGATATGTATGAAAATTTTGAACTTGATATTGACTGGAAAATTTCAGCCGAAGGCAACAGCGGTATTTTGTATCTGGTAACAGAAGATTATGATGCAACATATTTAAGCGGACCAGAATATCAACTAATAGATGATGCTGGCTATCCTGAAAAAATTGAAGACTGGCAAAGAACCGGAGCCAACTATGCAATGAATGCCCCTGCGGTTAATGCAGCCAAAAAACCAGGCGAATGGAACACTACAAAAATTATAGTGAACAAAGGACATGTTGAACATTGGCTGAATGGGGAAAAAGTAGTAGAATATAATTTATGGAGCGATGAATGGAAAAAAAATAAAGCGGCAGGCAAATGGAAAGATGATGCAGGTTATGGCGCTTCCAAAACAGGACACATTGCTTTGCAATCTTCGCATAGCGGTATAAACACAAGCGGTATATGTTTCAGAAATATAAAATTGAAACAACTATAAAAATTTTGTTATAGAAAAGACAATAAAGCTTTTTATCAACAGCTGTGTATAAAACAGCAATCTTAAAATGGGTTACTTTTTATTTGCAGCTTTATTAACCTTGAATCAATTATAATTTCAACTATGGTACAAAAGACGTATTACAAAACGAAAGATTATTGCAAAGTAAAATTCAGTGTGAACTTTGATAATGCTGAAACAATTGAAATTTCCGGATTAAACAGTGATTGGGAAAATACAATTATAATGAGTAAGAAAAAAGACGGAAGCTTTACCTGCGATATTAATCTTCCTAAAGATAGCCGTCACGAATTTAAATATCTTGTAAACAACAATATCTGGATCAATGAACCCGAAGCTGATGGCGA
>JBDTLW010000571.1:0-2619 GCA_039934575.1 Parafilimonas sp.
CGTGCCCACATCATTCTTCCTTTTTCACTGCTGTCTGTTTGTGCCCCTGATACATAAGTAAAAACCATATTATTATTTACTTCAATCAATGCTTTGGCAAACGCAATCGTTGTGTCATAAGTAAGTTTTGTGTATTCAGGTTCCTTCTTGCCAATAGAAGTAACACCGGCGCAAAAGAAACAGGCATCATAACCCTTTATGTCTTCTGAAAATTTATTGAGATGCAAGAAATCAGGAACAATTAGTTCTTTTAGTTTTGGATGTTGCATTTCATAATGCCTGCGATTGATGATCAGGACTTCATTTACTGCTGCATTTTGCAAACATTCAAACAATACGCCTTCGCCAACCATGCCTGTAGCGCCTGTAATAATTACTTTTATACTACTCATTCTTCTTGTATTATATCATGCGAAGTTCGGAGGAAAAATGATGGGATTGGCTGAGCAATTGAAAGAAACATACATGAATATTTTAAATTAAACTTTACTAATTTAGTACTGTGTTTTTCATCTTAATTATTCACTACTAAAAATTATCACTATGATTATCGTTCACGACATTTTTATTTGCAAGCCGGGTAACGCTTCAAAGTTCGCAAAGCTATTTAAAGAAGTTATGGCTGATAACGATGAACTGGTTAATATTATGACCGATCTTACCGGGGACTTCAACAAGGTAGTAATGGTAACTAAATATGATAGCCTTACTGCTTATGAACAAAGTTTTCAAAAGTATATGCAGGATAGCGAGGAAATGAAAATGATAAAAGAGAAAATGAAGGGTTATCAGGAAATGTATCAAACTGGCTATAGGGAAATTTATCAGATTTGGTAAGATGCATTTTTGAATATGCTGTTGAAAAGAACTATAATTTCAATTCCATTTTTATATCTGCTGTTTCAAAGGGTGCATCAATAACTTCTACATGTTTGAAACCAAATCTTTCATACAGGCGAATAGCTGTTTGCAGGTTGCTGTTAGAGAATAAAATGAGTTTTACTGCATGCATTTCTTTTGCTTTACTTATGCATTTTTTCAACAGTATGTCGCCAAATTTTTTGCCGCGATGTTCCGGGGCTACTGCCATTTTAATGAGTTCATATTCCGCTTCGTTTATTTTAAAAATGCCTGCGGTGCCAATAACTGCATCTTCTTCTTTTAAGAGAAATATAAAACCGCCGCGGTTAATTACATTCTCCTGCGGGTGATTGAGAATTTCAAGATCATGTGATTCTACCAGGTTAAATTTCTCCAGCCATTCCAGGTTCAATCGCTGAAAATCTTTGAGGTATTGGTCTTCGTAATCAATAATAACAGCCATACATTTTATATGAGCGAAAGATAAGAAAATATAATGCAAATTACTTATCCTGATTAGCTGTTAGTTGAAGTTGGAAACTTCGTTTGATTGTTTCTTTTCCGTTCATGAAACTTCCTAATAACAAAGAAACAATACTATTATATTTGATGACTAATCATTAATATACATGAAACAAATACTGCGTTCTGCCGGTGCCTGCATACTAATAACTGTAATCATAATTTCTTTTTCATGCAATAGCATGAATTCTTCCAATACAACTGCTGACCTGCTTGATAAAACAGGGATGGATTCAACTGTTCGCCCGCAGGATGATTTCTTTGATTATGTAAATGGCGGATGGATAAAAAATACTGTGATACCTGCTTCAGAATCTTCATGGGGCGCGGGTGCTATCTTATACCAAAACACCACACAAAATTTAAAGAACCTGCTTGACTCGTGCGCTAAACTGAATGCCGAAAAAGGAAGTAATGAACAAAAAGTGGGTGACTTTTATGCAAGCGCAATGGACTCTTCTGCAATAGAACAAAAAGGCTTTACACCACTGCAGGCAGATATGCAGCGTATTGCTGCAATCAAATCTTTAAGTGATATTTTAAATGAAGCAGCAACAGAATATAATATGGGCGCTTCGCCGCTAATTTCATTTTATGCAAACCAGGATGATAAGAACAGCGAAGAAATAGCAGCGCATTTTGACCAGGGTGGTTTAGGTCTTCCCAACAAAGATTATTATACAAAGAAGGATTCTTCCATGGTTAATATCCGTAATGCTTATATTCATTACATCACCGTCTTGTTTACATTGGCGGGTGATGATTCAGTGCTTGCAAAAAACGAAGCTGCATCTGTGATGAAGATAGAATATGCATTGGCGAATGCATCAAAAGCGCCGGTTGAATTGAGAGACCCGGAAGCCAATTATCATAAGATGAGTATAACAGAACTCTCAGCCAAAGCACCCAATTTTAACTGGGCTGCTTTCATTCAATCGCTCGGTGTAAAACAGGATACAGTGCTCGTTGGTCAGCCTGGTTTTTATACTGCGTTAAGCAGCATGCTGCAATCAGTTCCTCTAAACGATTGGAAGAATTACCTGCGTTTTCATTTTATTGACAACTATGCACCTTACTTAAGCAGCGCTTTTGTTAACGCCAATTTTGAAATGAATAAATTGTTTAGCGGCAGCAAAGAATTGCAACCAAGATGGAAACGTATGACGGCTTTAACTGATGGGCAATTAGGTGATGCATTAGGACAACTATATGTAAAGAAATATTTTCCGCCTGAAT
>JBDTLW010000572.1:0-2613 GCA_039934575.1 Parafilimonas sp.
GACTGCTATATTATTAATGTCATCGCTTGCATTTATAACATCTTTATTATTGGTATTACTTGTTCTGCCATTCTTTAATATTGTATCAGGAAAACAAATTATTATACCATGGGGCAACATTTATTTTTGGCTGGCTGGTATTGGTTTTAGTTTGCTTACAGGGTTAATAGCCGGAGTTTATCCTGCATTATATTTATCTTCTTTTCGTCCTGTAAAAGTTTTAAAAGGCACTTTTAAAGCAGGTCGTTTTGCGTCTGTGCCGCGCAAGATATTAGTGATAACACAATTCACTGTATCAGTTATTCTCATCATCGCAACCATAACCGTTTTCAGGCAAGTACAGTTTGCGAAAAGCCGTCCTGTTGGTTATAGCAGGCAAGGACTTATAACAATCATAATGCAAACGTATGGCTACCATAACAAATTTAGCAATATGCGTAATGATCTTTTAGAGCAAGGCGCTATTACAGCTATTGCAGAATCAAATACACCCATAACAGAAAACGATCATTTTAATAACGGCTTTACATGGCAAGGCATGAACTCCCAGCTAAGCGCAAAGTTTAATATGGTTAATGCAACAGAAGATTATGGGAAAACAGTTGGATTTGAATTGATAGATGGCAGGGATTTCAACAGGCAATTTGGTACTGATTCAACAGGGATTATTATAAATGAAAGCGCTGCAAAATATATTGGTTTTAAAAAACCTTTGGGAGAAATTATTAAGCAATATGATAAAAGCTACACGATCATAGGAGTTGTTAAAGATATGGTGATGGAATCTCCTTATGAGCCTGCAAAGCCAACTATATTTTTACTTGATTCAAGCATTGGCGGCATTTTAAATATAAAGCTGAACCCAAACATGACAACAGCTTCAGCACTTGCAAAGGTTGCAGCAGTTTGTAAAAAATATTCGCCGGAAGAACCTTTTAGTTACAAGTTTGCCGATGATGAATATGC
Organism: Parafilimonas sp.; assembly: GCA_039934575.1. Taxonomy (GTDB): domain Bacteria; phylum Bacteroidota; class Bacteroidia; order Chitinophagales; family Chitinophagaceae; genus Parafilimonas. Next base: position 967 of record JBDTLW010000572.1, read on the forward strand.
ACACAAATTTCAGGATGAAGAACGTTATGGCAAGCTTGCAGCCTTCTTTGCAGCGTTGGCAATTTTTATAAGTTGCCTCGGTTTATTTGGTATGGCATCTTTCATGGCAGAACAACGAATAAAAGAAATTGGTGTGCGAAAAGTATTGGGTGCATCTGTGTTCAATCTATGGCAATTATTATCAAAAGATTTTGTAGTGATGGTATTTATTTCATTCCTTATTGCAATGCCGGTAGCATATTATTTTATGCATGAATGGTTGCAGCAATATCAATACAGAACAACATTATCATGGTGGATTTTTATTGCAGCAGGTATTGGTGCGTTGCTGATAACCCTGCTGACAGTGAGTTTCCAGGCAATAAAAGCGGCAATAGCAAACCCTGTTGAGTCTTTGCGAACAGAGTGAGCAAAACGAAATCCCGCTAAATGCGGGATAAAGAGTTTGAGAACGGAATGACCTCATCCCCAACCCTTCTCCACTTGTGGAGAAAGGAGCAGTGAACCGTTAATCGTGAATAAAATATAAGACTTACAACTTAAAACTTCTATCATGTTAAAAAATTTCTTCAAAACTTTTTTCCGCAACTTTTGGAAAAACAAAAGCTATAGTTTTCTCAACATATTCGGTTTAGCAATTGGTATTGCATGCGCAGGTTTAATTTTTTTATGGGTAGAAGATGAAATAAATTTTGATAGTAATAATTTGAAAAAAGACAGGCTGTTTATCGTTAAGACAAATGATAAAGTTGATGATGGCGTATTTACACATTCATCAACACCAGGTCCGCTGGCTGCTTCATTGCAGGCAACTATACCGGGTGTTGCAAATACCTGCCGGGTAACTGAAGGTGGCGCTTCTATGTTATTTAGCATAGGCAATAAATCAGTATATGCCTCAGGTAATTATGCTGAGCCTTCTTTGTTCAGCATGTTCACATTACCTTTTTTGGAAGGCAATGCCGGCACTGCTTTTCAGCAATTGCATTCAATAATAATAACAGAAAAAACAGCGAAGAAATTTTTTGGTGATGAGAAAAGTGTTATAGGCAAAACAGTGCGAATGGATAATAAACAGGATTACATAATAACTGGTATTTTAAAAGATCTGCCCGAAAATTCTTCCTTACAATTCGAGTGGCTGGCGCCTTTCCAGGTTTGGTATGATGAAAATAAAGAATGGGCACATCAATGGAATAATTTCGGCATTACCACTTACGTTGAATTAAAACCTAACACTGATGCTGCAGCTTTAAACAATCAATTATTAAATCCTTTGTACGATTTTACCACACAAAAAAATGAATCATCTGTATCTACGGTGCATGAGTTTTTATTCAGTATGAACGACTGGCATTTACGAAATGATTTTGATAATGGCAAAGAAACCGGCAGCGGAAGAATTCAATATGTGCATTTGTTTACCATCATTGCATGGATTATTTTATTGATTGCATGCGTAAACTTTATGAACCTTGCAACCGCAGGCAGCGAAAAGCGTTCAAAAGAAATTGGTGTAAGAAAAGTATTAGGTGCAGGAAAGAACAGGCTGGTTTTTCAGTTTATAGGTGAAGCAATATTTATGGCTTTACTCGCAACTGTTGTTGCAGTTTTCGTTATGATTTTAGTATTGCCTGCATTTAATTT
>JBDTLW010000573.1:0-2610 GCA_039934575.1 Parafilimonas sp.
AATACCTGAATATGCCAGCGCAAAATTGCTGTCGTTCTCCAGTGCTTTATTAAATAAAAAAATAGCCTCCTGCATTGATTGTGGCGTACGTTTTCTTAAAGCATAACGACCTTCAATGTATAGGGCATACGCATCTGAATTATTTGTTCTATCAAGAACAAAATTCTTTATATCTTTTTTTGTAAAACTTGTATTCAGTTCATCAGCAATCTTAAGTGCAACCTGTTCCTGCACTTCCATCAGGTCACGAAATTTTTCGCGGTACGTGTTTGACCATATAATATCGTTTGTTGAAATATTTCGGAGATTTACGAAAACAAAAAGACTGTCATTATTATGCTGTACTTTGCCTTCAAGAATACAGCCTGCCTTAATTTCGCCTAATATTTTTGACAAGTCTCCATTGGTGTTATTAATAACAGAAGCAGGTATTTTTTTTACTGTCAATTCTAAATTGGTATTTAGCAGCGTAATCATTTCCTCAGTTAAGCCATCAGCCAGTATATTATTCTTTTCATCTTTATCAAGGTTTTCAAATGGAGTAACGGCTATGGTTTTTAATATTTCCGTGTTCTCATTTCCCTTGCTTTTAGTGATAAACCAAACAGGCAAAAGCGCAACAAGTAAGATCAGTAATGCAATGCGTAAGATTTTCGGATTATTAAAAATGCCTGCTGTATTTTTTTCCCTGTTTTCAGCCGAAGCTGATATTTCAGGCTTTTGAAATGCTGCGGAAATTGATGCATCAGGCGTTTTTATTCCCGCTGCTTTAATTGCATACAGCGTTACAGAATGTGATATATTTTTAAGATCAAAACTGCCTAAGGCAACTGTAATAATTTCATCCTGGTTTTGCAACTCATCACGTACTTTTTCTGAAATTAAAATACTGCCTCCGATACCGCAACATTGAATACGGGAAGCAAGATTTACTGCATCACCAATTACGTCTTTACTTTCAATGATCACATCACCCTGGTGAATGCCTATACGTACTGGGATTGAAGGTGATTTTTGCAAAGCCTGCTGCAAAGCAATGGCGCATTTTACTGCCTGTATTGCTGAAGAAAATATAGAGAGCGTTCCATCGCCCATATACTTTATTGTTTGTCCTTTAAATTCTTTTATATGATGAACGTAGATTTGTTTATGTCTTTCTAAAATATGAATGGCTTTTGCTTCATTTTGCTGCATTAGTTTGGTATAACCTTCAATATCAGTAAACATTATCGCAGCAAGTTTACGCATGAGAAACAAACATTTTTTTTGATTGATTGAAGAAGGTTGCCTGAAAAGAGAATTTTGCTTTTCTAAATATATTATTCTTTTCTGAAAAAGATTTGTATTCTTCAATACATTATAATAAATTACATGTCCTTTAGCTTTTTCTAAAACAAAAACGTACCTCTCTCTCATTTTCAATAATCAATAAAAATTAACCTATGTTTCAGTCACAATCATCAGAAGATACTATCCCAGATTTTAATGCAGATCTTGCAAAACGCCTCGCAGAAGCCGCAGATAGTTTTCGGGATAATTTAACTCACTATTTCGTATGTGATAAAAAATATCCTTATGATGTGCACTGTACCGCCGGGTATGAAGTGGCTAAGGATGCAAATGATGAAGCGGTCACTATAAAAGCAGGGTTGATCGGCGAAAATTTTATATTCGGCCCTTACAAAACAGCCTCTCAGGGAGAAGCTGAGATTGAATATGATTCAATACAATTAAGATTTATGCGGGCCGATAACACTGAAGTTTATTGCGAAACTTTACCTAATGATGTTGATGCAATTATATTAAGCACATCGGCGTATGATAAATTTTTTCTGCCATACTATACAAGATTATATGGGGCTGTTGTGGCTGCCGCACTAAGAGCAGATGCGATAACGGCACTTACTGCCACTCCAAGAAAGTCTGTAAGACACGGAGGAAGAGGTAAGACATTACAATCAGGTACCGGAGGAACACGGCATATAGCAGGTAACTCAGAAAAATAATTACAGAAGAAAAATTTCAGCAGTCATTTAAATCCTTCATCAACAAAAATCAACTTTCCTTTAACTGGTAAAGTGCAGGAATATTTCTGCCAAGACCATCATAATCCAAACCAAAACCTACTACAAATTTGTCCGGGATTTTAAAACAATTATAATCAAGTTTTACTTCGTGTGTGGTTGCTTCTGGTTTGTGCAGCAACGCAGCAATTTTTAAAGAAGCCGGTTGCTGATTATATATCTGCGGAAGAAACTGGTGCAATGTTTTTCCTGTATCAATTATATCTTCAAGAATAATAACATGCTTGCCTGTAATATCTGTGTCAAGCCCGATGGAAGTAATAATATGCCCTGATGAAGTTGTGCCTTTATACGAAGCAAGTTTTATAAAACTAATTTCTGCGGGAATAGTTATCCATTTAAAAAGCTCGGCGGCAAACATAAAAGAGCCATTCAATATGGCGATGAATAAAGGTGTTTTACCTGTATAATCTGCACTGATCTTTTCAGCAAGCTCTTTTACTGCTGTTTCAATTTCTGTTTGCGATAAATAAGGAATAAATATTTTGTCGTGAACGCGAACTTCCTGCATGAAGGCTGTTTTAGA
>JBDTLW010000574.1:0-2609 GCA_039934575.1 Parafilimonas sp.
GATAGCGGTATTGAAATAAAAGATGTTTATTATCAGTCAACAGTCAACGGTCAACAGTCAACAGAAATACCGGGAGAATTTCCCTTTACAAGAGGCATCCAGCCTGATATGTACCGCGGCAAATTATGGACGATGCGCCAGTATGCAGGATTTTCTACTGCAGAAGAAAGCAATAAGCGTTATCATTATTTATTATCTCAAGGTGTGCATGGTTTAAGTGTTGCATTTGATTTGCCAACACAAATTGGTTACGATAGTGATCATGAATTATCAGATGGTGAAGTGGGTAAAGTTGGTGTTGCTATTGATAGCATTGATGACATGAGAATTTTGTTTGATGGCATTAATCTGCAGAATATAACAACCTCAATGACGATAAATTCGACAGGTTTTATTTTATTGAGTTTATATGTTGCCTTGGCAAAACAACAAGGTGCTGATCTGCAAAAGATTTCAGGAACAATTCAAAATGATATTTTGAAAGAGTATGCCGCAAGAGGTACATACATCTATCCGCCAAAACCTTCCATGCGTATCATTACAGATATTTTTGAATGGTGCAGTAAAGAGGTGCCCAAATGGAATACAATTTCTATTTCAGGTTATCACATCCGCGAAGCAGGCAGCACAGCCGTACAGGAAATTGCATTTACATTAAGCAACGGAAAAGCGTATGTAAAAGCAGCGCTTGATAAAGGACTTGATATAAATGTTTTTGGAAAACGTCTCTCCTTCTTTTTTAATGCACATAATAATTTGTTTGAAGAAGTTGCAAAATTTCGCGCGGCAAGAAGAATGTGGGCGAGGATGATGAAAGAGCTTGGTGCAACAGATCCCAAAGCCATGATGCTTCGTTTTCATACACAAACCGGCGGCAGCACATTAACGGCGCAACAACCATTGAATAATATTTCAAGAGTAACCATTCAAACATTAGCAGCAGTTTTAGGCGGCACACAAAGCCTGCATACAAATGGTTATGATGAAGCTTTGAGTTTACCCACTGAAGAGGCTGCACGCATTGCATTGCGCACACAACAAATAGCAGCGTTTGAAAGCGGAGTTGCAGATACGGCTGATCCACTGGGCGGAAGTTATTTTATAGAATCGCTTACTGATGAAGTAGAAAATGCTGCATGGAAATTAATTGAGCAGGTTGATGAAATGGGCGGAAGTATATCTGCAATTGAACAGGGTTTTATGCAGAACGAAATTGCACGCAGCGCGTATGCATATCAAAAAAAGATTGAAGCAGATGAAAAAATTATTGTGGGCGTAAATAAATTTAAGAATGAAAAAAATACACAGATACCCGTTCTTAAAATTGATGATAACATAAGAAAAATTCAGATTGAAAAATTGAAGCGTTTAAAAGAATCAAGAAATAATATTGTTGTAAAAAAATGTTTGGAGATATTAAACAGTAAAGCTGTTTCCGGTGAAAATATTATGCCTGCTGTATTAGATGCTGTTGAAAATTTTTGCACACTTGGTGAAATTGCTGATGAGTTAAGAAAGATTTTTGGTGAATATAAATAATGCTTCCTGGCAACTATGTAACAAACTCTTTTCTAATTTTAGTTTTAAATTTTTTATTATGAAAAAATATATATCCTTCAGTATTGCATGTATCATCATATTTAATTTACAATCACAAGCGCAGGATTCCGTTAAACATTATATTGGTATTAAAACTGGCATCAGTATTCCTAATTTAACTGCAGGCGGTTCAGTACAGAATGAAATAAACTCCGGTTACAGTTCAAGTATCGGTCCTGATTTTGCAATTTTTTATGAATGTCTTTTATCAAAAAAATTCTCTTTGTTAACTCAATTGGAATACGCTGCACAAGGCGGTAAGAAAAATGGTTTTCAGGCATTACCAACGCCGGCTGATCTTGATCCATATTTCACTGCACAATCAAGACCGGTTCCGGATGTTGTATATGCAGACTTTAAGAGTAAAGCAAAGATCAATTATCTCATGTTGAGCGAACTTGCAAAAGTTAATTTCAGCCTCGGTGCAAAATCTCCTGTTTCATTATATCTTGATGCAGGCCCATTTGTTGGATTGCTGGTTTCAGCGCACCAGGTCACAAGCGGCTCAAGCAATATTTATGCTGATAAAGGCATGCAGGAAAACATAACACAAATAACGCAGCAAGGCACACAATCTTTCGATAATACACAAGACATAAAAGATCAGTTGCATAAAGGAAATTTTGGTATTGAAGGCGATGTTGGTTTTGCACTTAATATGAAGAACAAAAAAATATTTATAGAAGGCGGCGGCAATTATGGCTTTTTAAATATTCAGAAAGGAACGGAGAATGGTGAGAATCATATTGGCGCTGCAACCGTAAGAGTGGGTTATGCTTTTGGGTTTTAGAAAGCCGGTTAATGAAGAACAATTAATTATTCAGAAAATATAGCGTATCAAAAAACATTGATGGCAACTTTAATATGAACAGTATGAACAGTTACACTTTGTTTTGTCCTCATATAATTTTGTAACCGTTGTTAAGAGTTATTGCTTCAGTAATCCTTACGTTGTCATTATTTTTCTTTTCTGTCGTCTGTCAACTAACCACAAAATCGTCCAATAGATT
>JBDTLW010000575.1:0-2608 GCA_039934575.1 Parafilimonas sp.
AGTATTAATTTTTTTTCAAGACAATCTATTACATATTCAAAATCTTTTCTTGTTGCATTGCGGCTGCTCATTAATGTGGCTTCGCGTTTATGAAATTCAGGATGACTGAAACTTATTTTTTCTTTTTGCAACCCAACCAGAATAAATTTCCCGCCATGCGCCATTAGCTCAAATGCATTATTGATGGCATTCAGATTTCCTGTTGCGTCCATTACAATTTCAGGCATATTGCCCTGCGTAATTTCCATTAATTGCTCTTGTATATTTCCATCTTTTGCATTGATGATATTTGTATATCCAAAAACATTTTTGCAAACATTCAAACGTTTTTCATTTGTTTCCAATGCAATTACATCCGCGCCAGCAATGGCTGCAAAATTCATTACAGCAAGACCAATAGGTCCGGCGCCGATAACCAAAACAAAATTGCCTTCGTTAACTGCAGCACGGCGTATGGCATGTGCACCAATTGCCAATGGCTCTGTTAATGCAAGTGTATCCAAACTTAAATTATTGCCATGCACCAACGCATTATCAGGCACAGATAAATATTCAACCATACCCCCATCAATATGTACACCGCAAACTTTTAGTGATGCACAACAATTGGGTTTATTGTTTCTGCAGGCAATGCAACTACCGCAATTGAAATAAGGAATTATAGTAACGGTTTCGCCAATAGTAAAACCTGTTGATGTATTTACTTCTGCAATTTCTGCAGCAAGCTCATGACCTAAAATTCTTGGATAACTAAAATAAGGTTGCGTGCCTTCATACGCATGAAGATCTGTGCCGCAAATACCGATGCGTTTTATTTTCAGCAATGCATGATCTTTTTGTCCAACAGGCTTTTCAATTTCTTTGTATTCAAATAAACCCGGTTGTATGCAAATGAGTGATTTCAAATAAATGAATTTTGAAAATTTATATCGTTAAACTAATTCTGCTAATGTATGAAATTAAATATGCGTTTGTATGCGTTGTTATATGTTGTTTAAAGCTGATGCGCGGCGTTTTCAGATTAAATTATAATGCGGGAAAAAAAGAACGCTGTCTCCATTTTAACTTTGCAGTGCCTTTAATTTTTGTATCTTACAGGTGTGGATATTGTGATAAAATACATGGCTGAAAACTATTTTATAAAGCGATTGCTGTTTTTGATAATATGTTTTTTTGCACCCTTGTTTCTTTTCTCTCAAAAAATAATTTCTATACAAATTAATAGCAGTATCAATCCTGCATCTGCTGAATATATTCACAATGCAATTGAAAAAGCAGAGACTGAAAAAGCCGAATGTTTATTGATACATCTTAATACGCCCGGCGGTTTATTAACATCAACAAGAGATATTGTTGGCAACATGCTGAAATCAACTGTTCCTGTTGTAGTGTATGTTTTTCCTGCGGGTGCACATGCAGGTTCTGCCGGTGTTTTTATTACCGTTGCTGCAAATGTTGCGGCTATGGCGCCGGGAACAAATATCGGCGCAGCGCATCCTGTTTCTTTGCAGGGAATGCCGGATACTGTTATGAATGCAAAAATGGAAAATGATGCAGCCGCTTTTATAAGATCAATTGCATTGAAAAGAAACCGCAATGTGCATTGGGCTGAAGAGGCAGTGCGCAACAGCTATGCTTTATCTGAGAAAGAAGCGCTTGAAATAAATATTATTGATTATATCGCTAATGATGATCATGACTTGCTTACACAAATTGATGGGAAAAAAATAGAAGTGAATGGCGGAACAAAAATATTGCAAACAAAAAATGCTGTCGTAGAAAATTATGAAATGGGCTTCTTTCAAAAAATTCTTGATAAGCTCAGCGACCCTAACATTGCATACATGCTGATGATGATTGGTTTCTTCGGAATTATATTTGAACTCTTTAATCCGGGATTGATATTTCCTGGTATAGTTGGCGTTATCTCTTTAGTGTTTGCTTTGTATTCAATGAGCAATATGCCGGTGAATTATGCCGGGTTATCCTTAATTATTTTCGGCATCATACTTTTCTTGCTCGAAATAAAAATTATCAGTCATGGCTTGCTTGCCATAGGTGGCACAGTTTCCGTATTATTGGGTTCTTTATTTTTATTCAGAAATACACCCGGGGGAAATTTTGCTTCTTTATCATACACCGTAATATTTTCTGCCACTGCAGTTACAACTTTATTTTTTCTTTTTGTTGTAAGCATGGGTATAAAAGCGCAACGTGCAAAACCGGTAATTGGTAAAGAAAGTTTTATTGGTAAAACGGGCGAAGTAATCAGCGCGCTTGAACCCAAAGGAATAATAAAAATGGATGGTGAAATATGGAGTGCAATATCGCTTTCAGAAAAAATAAATGTTGGTGAAAGAATTGCAGTGAGAGAAATAAAAGATCTTACATTATATGTAGAAAAGATATAGTTGAATTAATAGTATAAATTTTATATAGTAAAAAAATATTTTATCAAATTAAATTTTAAAAATCATGCAACAGGTTCCCATAGCACTCATATTTATAGTGATATTTGGCTTATACATTCTTGGAAGCGCCATTCGTATTCTGCGTGAATATGAGCGCGGTGTAGTATTCAGATTAGGAAGGGTTTTGACGGGAGGTG
>JBDTLW010000576.1:0-2601 GCA_039934575.1 Parafilimonas sp.
AAGATGTACGATGTAAGATGTACGATGTGGGATGTATGATAAAACTAAAATTTAAATTATATGGATGCTGAAGAAATGAAAAAACGCACAAAACAATTTGCTATTGATGTTGGTCATTTCATATTAGAATTGCCCAAAAATGATTTAAATAGAAATTATGGTAATCAACTCATTCGTTGCAGCAGTTCAGTTGGCGCTAACTACAGAGCAGTAAGACGTTCAAAATCGAAAGCTGATTTTATTAATAAACTTAAAATTGTAGAGGAAGAATTAGATGAAAGTATTTTCTTTTTAGAACTTTTATTTGAGTTTAATATTGATAAAAGAAATTCCATTACAAAAATTTCAGAAGAAAGAGAACAACTTCTTAGAATTATAGTAGCTTCTATAAATACTTCACGTGGCTAACAATCTTACATCGTATATCTAAAATCGTACATTAAATGAATCGTACAGAAATATCTTCGCTTGGTGAGTTTGGCTTGATAGATCATCTTACAAAAAATTTTGAGCTGCATAACGCATCCACTATTGTTGGTGTAGGTGATGATGCAGCAGTGATTGATCACTTCGGAATGCAAACTGTTGTAACCACAGATCTTTTAATTGAAGGCGTTCATTTTGATCTGATGTACACGCCGTTTAAACATCTTGGATATAAAAGCATTATTGTAAATCTGAGTGATATATATGCCATGAATGCAACGCCAACACAGGTTACGGTAAGCATCGGCATAAGTAACCGCATAAGTCTTGAAGCATTAGATGAATTTTATGAAGGCATTTATGCTGCCTGCGAAAAATATAATGTTGATCTTGCCGGCGGCGATACTTCATCTTCACAAAAAGGATTTATAATTTCTGTTACAGCAATTGGAGAAGTAGCGCCTGAAAAATTTGTAAAACGAAACACCGCAAATTCAGGCGATCTTATTTGTGTAAGCGGAGATTTAGGCGCTGCATTTTTAGGCTTAACTATATTGGAAAGAGAAAAAAATATTTATCTCGAAAACCCGCAGATACAACCCGATCTTGAAGGCGAAGATTATATAGTAGGACGTTTACTGAAACCTGAAGCAAGAAAAGATATTATTGAATTTTTTCAGGAACAAAATATATTGCCCACTGCCATGATGGACATAAGTGATGGACTGAGCAGCGAAACACTTCACATCTGTAATCAAAGCAATTTGGGTTGCAGGCTTCATGAAGATAAATTCCCGATAGCAGAAGAAACACGCAATGCCGCATTTAAGTTTGGAGTAGATCCAACTGTATGCGCTTTGAACGGCGGAGAAGATTATGAATTAATTTTTACTGTAAAACAAGATGATTATGACAAGATCATTTTAAATGAAAACATCAGTATCATTGGTTATATGGCAGATATTGAAGAAGGTGCAAAATTTATTTCCAAAGGCGGAAACAGTTTTGATATAACTGCTCAGGGATGGAACTCTTTGAAATAGTTTTTCTTAAATGAATTGATAGGATGAATTGCCACGACCTTCAGGTCGGATAAGAATAATAAATAACAAATAATTTAAAGGCTTTAGCCTAATCTCTTTTGGCTAAAGCCAATATCTTTATATCCTTTGTATCCTTATTTTGTGTCCACGACCTGAAGGTCATGGGAATTCATTTTTAATGTATGCTCCATAAATTTTTCAATAGCCTGTTGCACTTCTAAAAGATTTTTTGATTTTATATACCCGCCCATTACATGATCGCCAACATCAGGCATTGCCTGCTTTACTTTTAAATTTTTTGCTGTGCCCAATTCAGTAAACATATTCAGCATAGCCGGAACGCTGACCACTGAATCCTGATGCGTTTCATCTTTATAATAATACAACATAAGCGTTGGTTGTTTTACTTTTTCAAATGTTTGCGCTGTCATGGTTGTTTCAATTAATTCTTCTAATTGCGTAGCAGCTTCCAAAGGATAATGCCATGACCAATATTGTTTATAAATGGGCGATGAATCTGTTGCTGTAACATAATGACTGCCTGTAACCGTGCGGGCAATTTGCAAACCCCAATGATTATTTAAAAGAAAAGAACGGCTGTCATGTATGGCAATATTTGGCGACATCATTAATAACGCATACACATCATTTGGATAATCAGCCGCCAGTTTTAATGATAATGTGCCACCTGTTGAAGTGGACATCAATATTACTTTATTACCTAATTGTTTCCCTATTTGCAAAGCCTGTTTAGCACTTTCCCAAAGTTTTTCCGGCGTAACATTTATCAACGGCTCAATGGTATCAATACCATGTTCTGCCAAACGGCTTAAATATAAATTACAGCCAAACTCTTTTGCAATATTTGTATGAATGGGCTTGCCCTCTTCTTCGCTTGCAGAAAAACCATGCAGGTAAACAATGGCATATTCTGTTTTTGTTTTTGATGAATCGAACCAAATAATTCTTGCTTCATTATTGGGTTTAAGTTTGTGCTGCGCTTCATTACTGCCAATATAATTATCAAGCGCCGCTGCATTTGAAGGAACGTTTGGCAATGCTGATGAATACACAGGTGTTTTTGGATGCGGACCGAGAAAATAAATAACAGTTAGCAGGATAATAATGGATA
>JBDTLW010000577.1:0-2599 GCA_039934575.1 Parafilimonas sp.
AAGTTCAGGGCAGATATTTATCAAGCTTGTTTGGAATAAGATAAATTAAAGGCGTTATTATAAATATAATTATGCTGATCAAAGGCTGCCATACCGAAATTATTATTGCTATTGCATATACAACCGGTGATATCAGAAATAAAATTTTCGCTTCTTTTTTTATTGATTCCGGCAATTCTTTTTCAAGAAAATTTTCGCGCTTAATTCCATAACACCATTGTGCATATAAGCTAAGATTACAAAAGCTTAAGTTTAATCCATATACTAAAATGGTTGCCCATTGCAAATTATTTTCAGCAAGAAATCTCGTACTTAAAGGCACAAGACAAACCATCATATAAAATAATACGCCGAGAAAAATAAAATATCGGTTTGATTTGCCGATATATTCAAACACCATGCGATGACCAAACCACATAATACCTAAAATAATAAAGCTGATTATATAACAAAGTAATCCCGGAAGTATTTCTTGAAAAGCATTACTGAATGCACGAAGCGAAGTGTCTTCAAGATGTGGCCATTTTAATTCTACTGCCAGCAATGTCATAGCAACAGCAAAGACACCATCACCTAAAGCTTCCAGGCGAACAGAACGTAACTGCAGTTTATGTTTTTCCTGCTGCATAAAATATCCTTCAATATTAATATTTAATTGAAAAATTTTTTAAGTCATCATCAACCTCTGTATCTTTTATTTCAACATCTTTTACACCAGCTCCTGGCGGGCCTTGTTTGCACCAACGTATAAACTCTTCAACTGCATCTTCAGTTGCCTGCGCTAAAATTTCTACATTACCATCATCAGTATTTTTTACCCATCCGTTTATATTAAGATCTGTTGCAAGCTGCTTTGTATTTTTTCTGAAAAAAACACCTTGCACTTTTCCTTTTATTAAAATATGTTTTGCTGTCATACTTCGTACTTCTTACTTCGTACCTCGTACTTAATAATTATCTCCATCAATCATGTTTCCAATTCTGCCTAAAATACTTCCTTGTTCTTTGCGGTTGTACGTTGCAAATGCAAGTATGCGTGCAGCCAATCTGCTTATGGGTAAAGACTGAATCCAAACTTTGCCGGGACCTCTTAGTACGGCAAAGAATAATCCTTCACCACCAAAGATGGAGTTCTTTATTCCGCCAATAAATTGTATGTCATAATCAACAGTACCGGTAAACCCAACAATGCAGCCTGTATCAATTTTTAATATCTCGCCGGGTTGCAGATCTTTTTCCTGAACAAAGCCGCCTGCATGTAAAAAAGCCATGCCATCGCCTTCTATTTTTTCCATAATAAAACCTTCGCCGCCAAATAAACCCGTGCCTAATTTGCGCTGAAATTCAATACCGATACTTACACCTTTTGCGGCACATAAAAATGCATCTTTTTGCGCGATGATCTTTCCGCCCAATTCCAATAAATTAAGTGCAATTACTTTACCTGTATAAGGCGCAGCAAAGCTTACATGTTTTTTATCTGAAGATGTATTGGTGAATGCCGTCATGAATAAATTTTCGCCAACAAGCACACGTTTTCCCGCACTGAATAATTTGCCCATGATACTGTTATCCTGTTGCTGACTTCCATCGCCAAAAATGGTTTGCATCGTAATGCCATCATCCATCATCATAAAAGCGCCGGGCTCTGCAACAGCAGTTTCATTCGGGTCAAGTTCTACTTCTACATACTGTAATTCTTCACCAAAAATTTTATAATCAATTTCATGATTTGCTATCATACAAAATATTTTTCAGCGAATGTATAAAAACGTCTTTAATGAGAATAGCCGCGAGCTAATTAAAATTAAATTCAACCCAGTGCAAATTGTAAAACATCTTTAGCGAAACAGACTTCCGCTTACCTCGCTTATTAAAACATACTTTTATCTTTCCGGCCGAATCACAACCGGACCTATTAATCCAGCCGACATCAACTGGTCTTCTTTGCCTTTAAACTGCTTATATCTTGCGTCTCCATTTTTTGCGTTTCCTATAAATCCGTTTAATTGCCCGGTTGTTATTCTAACTTCAACCTGGTTGGTTCCCTGTTGAAGAAATGATGTTATATCAAGCAAATAAGGTGCATAAATTCTTTTGCCTGCAAGCTTACCATTGATATAAACTTCAGCCGTAAAATAAACTTTACCTAAATCAATAAAATAATGTGATGAGGCATTGCTATTATTCCATTGAAATGAAGATGTGTAAATGCCTTCAGCAGATGAAAATTTAAGTTGGTCATTTGTCTTCCAATCAAACAAAGCAGTATCTTTTATTTCAACGCTATCTGTTTTAATATTCCATTTATCAATAGATAATATTTGCGTGTTTTCATCAACAGTAATTGCATTTGTAAACAAACTATTATCTGGTCCAATATTTTTTGTGGAAGCATATAAAATAACTGAACCATACGGAGGCATTTCATAAGTAATGATTGAACTATTGTTTTTTATAATTGTTCCACCATCTGCATTCATCCAATAACTGCTCTTATATTTTTTATCTAATATTAGTGAAAGTGTTTGCCATTGGTTGCTTTTGTTCCATATAAACTGGATGCAGCTGCCATCGTTCATATCCCGCTGCGCCTGTC
>JBDTLW010000578.1:0-2597 GCA_039934575.1 Parafilimonas sp.
TGCTGCTGATTGATGAGTTTTCACAAACAGTAGAAAATATTATTTCTGATGTAAGTAAAGAAGCTGCAAGAAATTTTCTACATCAATGCAGGGAACTCAGGCAAAACCCGGAGATTAAATCGCGAATTTGTTTTGTTTACACAGGTTCAATAGGATTAGAAAACCTGGTTCTTTCAATTGAAGAGCCACGTGCAATATCTGATCTTGGCAATTTCATCATTCCGCCTCTAAGTGAAAAAGAAGCAATTGCATTAACCGATCAAATACTTGATGATGATGATTATAAATTTTCTGAAAATGATAGAAAATATTTTCTGGAAAAGTTGAAATGGCTACTCCCTTATTATATACACGTTATAATGAGTGAAATTGAAACAATATGCATGGAAAACAACACCAATGAAATAAGTGAAAAAATTATTGATAAAGCTTTTAAAAACGCATTGCACAACAGGAGTTATTTTGAACATTGGCTTGTGCGATTGCGAACTATTTTTAAAGGCAATGATTTTAGCTGCGCAAAAGAAATTTTGAATATAGCAGCAAAAAAAGATGGACTTGATAATTACGAATTACAGGATGCGGCTGCTAAATACAAGATTGATGATTTTGCCGTAATTATAAATACACTAACACATGATGGCTACTTAATCAAAGATGAAAGCATTGGCAAATACAGGTTCAATTCACCATTGTTGCAATCATGGTGGTTATCAAATATTGTAATATAAAATCTCTAATCATGGAAGCAGTAAAAGGAATATATCATCCTGATAAATTAGATGCAGAAACATTTATAAAAAATTTTACTATCAGGCTTAAAGAGTTTAAAAGCATCATTGATAACTTAAAAAAACAGAAGAAAAAACCCCTGCAACATTTTCTAATAACCGGTAAACGTGGAATGGGAAAATCCACATTGCTAAGAAGGCTTTATTTAGAAGCTAAGCAAAAGCCTTTAAGTGATAAATTAATTGCTGTTCGATTAGGTTCTGAACAATATAAACTAAGCAGGTTGTATAAACTTTGGGAAGAAGTGATCAATATTCTTTCAATTGAAGATGAAGCCCTGAATGAAAAAAGAAGAAAAATTACCGATGAAAAAAATTACGAAGATTTATTAATCCATATTATTATTGATTATTTAAATAAACAGGATAAAACTTTACTTCTATTGATCGATAATTTTGACAAGTTTGTAGATAAGCTCAACTCAAAAGAACAACATGTCTTTAGAGAAATATTAATTCAGTATCCTATTCAAATTATTGGTAACACAATTTTTTACGGAGAACATTTTTTTAAATATGATAAGGCTTTCTTTGATTTTTTCAAACCTGTTCATCTTCGCAATCTTGATAAAGATGAAGCTGAAGAGTTTATAAAACAATTAGCTGCAAACGAAGAAATTGAAAACTTCGATGATATCTTGAAAAATCAAAAAGGGAAAATAGAAACCTTACGCATTTTAAGTGGCGGTGTGCCACGTACATTGGTTATTTTATTAAGCATTTTATCAAAAAGAAATACAGGTGATGCAATTGACTATCTTAATGAAATGCTGGAACAGGTAACGCCTTTATACCAGGATAGAATGAAGGCACTCTCATCCCAACAGCAGGAAATTATGCATCATCTTGCCATTTTTTGGGACCGCACTTCTGCAAAAGAGCTTGCTGCTGAAACACGCATACCAAGTAAAAGTATCTCTGCACAATTGGCTCAGCTTGAAGATAGCGGTTACATAAATAAAATAAGTACCAGTAAAAGAAATCATCTGTACGAAATTGATGAACGTTTTTTCAATATCTGGATATTGATGAGCGAATCATCTGCTTATGATGTTAAAAGGGTGATATGGCTTACAAGGTGGTTGGACGTGTTTTATGAAAGTAATGAATTGGAAGAATATGCTTCTTATTGCAATAATGGCTTAAGAAAAACAAAACCTGCAAACAGGTTTCTTATTATGCAGGCTTTAAGTGAAAGCAAAAAGCTTGGTTGGAAATTACGTGATCAATTAGTACGTGAAACCGCTGAAGAATTGTCTGTTTCAATTCCTGAAATAAAGGAATGGGTAAAAAGCTATTCTAAACATAGAAGCCAGGAAATTACTGATTTAGATAAAGAAATAAAAGAAGCTATTGAAAATAAACAGTATGAAAATGCGCTAACAAAACTGAAAGAGTTTGAAAATGTTGATGAAGCAAAATCAAATTTTGGAATTGGGTTAGTATATAACCTGCAAAAGGATTATGACAAAGCGGAGCAATTTTATCTGATGGCTGTTGAAAAAGGAGATGCAAAGGCAATGTTTAATCTTGGATTATTATATCAGAATGTAAAAAAAGATTATGACAAAGCAGAGCAATATTATTTAATGGCTATTGAAAAAGGAGATGCAAAGGCAATGTTTAATCTTGGATTCTTCTATAAGGATGTGAGAAAGGATTATGATAAAGCCGAGCAATATTATTTAATGGCTGTTGAAAAAGGAGATGAACAGGCAATGTTTAATCTTGGATTCTTATATCAGGATGTAAAAAAAGATTATGACAAAGCAGAGCAATATTATTTGATGGCTGTTGAAAAAGGAA
>JBDTLW010000579.1:0-2592 GCA_039934575.1 Parafilimonas sp.
TTAGTTGTCATCTCTTCTGTTGTTAAAACTGAATCATCAAGTGGATAAATTTCATCAGAGTCATTTTGTATATTATAAAAATTGCCTGATTTTCCGAGCCAGGTTGTATCATAAAGTTTGTATGTTTTATTACGTACCCATCTTTTCAAAGTATCAAAGCCGGGACGTGGATCATAATGAAAAAATAATTCCTGTTTGGCTGTATCTTTTTCGCCCAATATTCTTTTAAAAAAGCTTAAGCCATCAATTTTCCCATACTTTTTTAAGTTGGTTATTTGTGCTGCTTCAGCAAACGTTGGAAACAAGTCAGTAAAATCTATCAGATCATCATTCAGCTTTCCTTTTTTTATGTGGCCCGGCCAATAAGCTATTAATGGCACATGTGTTCCTTCTTCAAGTGTTGTGCCTTTTCCACCATCACCATCACGATTGTCTGTACTATACGAAATAGCTTTCTCGAATCCGTTATCACCTGCAAATATTACCAGCGTATTTTGCGCCAAACCTACAGAACGTAGTTTCTGTAAAATCATACCTACTTTTTTATCCATATACGTTATCATTGAAGGGAAAAAAATTGTATCAGGAACATCTATGTCAGGATTCCACCCTGCAAATGCACTATCATCAGGTGTTGGCGAAAACGGAGTATGTGATAATGACATTGGATAATAAATAAAGAAAGGGTTATTGTGATTATTGTCTATAAAATTGAAAACATCGCGTGTTAATATATCATCGCAATATTTATTAAGTGCATCACTATCTGGTAAGCGGCCCGTGTTACTAACTAAAGTCGGATTTTTATAACGATATTCTTTTACTGTATCTTCTGTTAACTCAAAAACATTATATCTATTAAACCCCCAGTTTTTTAAAGATGAATCCGTAATTTTTAATTGAACTTTTCCAAAAAAAGCAGTTTTATAACCAGCATCACGCATCATATTACCAAACGTTTTTTCATCGTAATTCATGTAGCCCCAATTACTGTAATTCCGAAAATTATATTTGCCGGTAAGCAACATAAAGCGTGATGGCGAACATAATGGCGCAGCTTCACAATGCGAAAAATTCATTCCATGCCTTGCCATAGAATCTAAGTTTGGCGTATAAAAAGATTGACCGCCGTTAACCGTAAGCCCGGGATAGCCAACATCATCTGCAAGAATGAAAATTATATTTGGTTTTTGACTTAGTGCTGATGAGCAAATAAATAATTGAGTTAGCAAAGTAAGGGCGGACAAAATCTTTTTCATTAGAAATGTGTTGAAAATAGCAAGTTAAAAAAGTATGAATTTTTAAGCAGGGGGATAACTAAAATTAGTAATATTTATTAAGATGCTGAAATTTTAATAATTCAACTTGCTTTTTTTTATGTTCGGCATCGTCTCGCTTCAAACTGACGATGCGTTATGAAATTCCAGTGTGAATCTTGAGCTTAGTGCTTTTGCTTTGATTCTCTATTTTGTAGTTGTACTAAATCGGTTTCTGTAATAAAATATAAAGATTGAGCAGTTATTGCTTTAAATAAAACACCGGTTGTTGTGGTTAATGCGCCTTCCTTTAAATAATTATAAGTAGCTGTGTTCGCTCTGTTACAGGTATATGGAACAAGCAGAAAATTGTAAACACTGTCTTTAGAAAGGTTACTGATTTTAACTGTTGTTGCCGGAAGTTTTGGCAAGAGTGTGGCATTTAAAGAAACAATAGTTCCATTCAATACCGCGTCTTCAGGAGGCTTTGCATTCGCGTATTGCTTTAATGATGGTATGCCTGTTGAATAAATAAGAAGGTAGCCCGCTTTTGCAGCTCCCGAATCAGGAAAAATAGCATCATCCCATTTCAATGTTACCGATGAGTCATCCAATGTTGCATTTAAAAAGTGCGGTTGCTGAACCGGTGATTTTGATAATGTAAAAACATCGCCTCTTGCAAAATTTGTGCTGTGACTTCTGTTACTATTCATAGCATACAAACTGTAATTATACTCGGTTTGCGAGTGTAAGCCTATACGCTTTTGAGTAAATTTTCCTAATCCAACGGCATTATCAATAAACCTGTTTTTTAGTAAAGATGGCCGCGATCCTGCTGTATCAATTGTTGAACCTCGTTCGGTAAGCGCAGATGCACCTTTTGAGATTATGGTAGCGCCAATAACTACAGAAGAGTCGGTAATATTTTGCACAAATGCATTTTCTATATCCGGGCTTTCCGGCCATGTTTCCATTGTATCAAGTATATGTCTGAATTTTTGTTTAGTTGTCATCTCTTCTGTTGTTAAAACTGAATCATCAAGTGGATAAATTTCATTTGAATCATTTTGTATATTATAAAACATCCCTGCTCTTTTCGGACTTGCAGAATCATAAAGCTTATATGTTTTATCTCGTACCCATCTTGCCAATGTATCAAAGCCAGGATGAGGATCATAATGAAAAAATAATTGTTGTTTTGATGTATCGCTTTTTCCCAGCATTCTTTTATAAAAGCTTAAGCCATCAATCTTTCCGTATTTATCCAGATTATTCACTTCAGCTGCTTCAGCAAACGTTGGAAACAAGTCAGTAAAATCTATCAGATCATCATTCA
>JBDTLW010000580.1:0-2584 GCA_039934575.1 Parafilimonas sp.
ATGCGCAAACCGGAAACATTAGTGGATGTATATCGCTTATTGCCTGAAGGAACCCCAATACAGGTAATCCAAAATCAATTTTATATGAGCCCGTCACCATTGTTCAATCATTTCTCTATTGCAAAAAATATTTTTTTGCAACTAAACGAATATGCAACGCAAAACAATTTAGGTGAAGTAATATATGCGCCTGTTGATGTTTACCTGGGAAATAAAAATGCAGTACAACCAGACGTGTTTTTCTTAAGCAACACGAAAAAAAATTTTATTAAAGAAGACGGTGTGTATGGTGCACCGGATTTAATCGTTGAAGTACTTTCTCCAGGTAACCGGAATACTGATCTTATTAAAAAGAAAGCTGTTTACGAACAGTTTGGAGTAGAAGAATATTTTATTGTTGAGCCTGCTGATAAAACTGTTTTGAGTTTTTATTTAAAAGATGGAAAATATAGCGAAGCCAAAAAGCAAAAAGCAAAATTTACCAGTAAAATTCTTGGAAAAACTTTTAGCTTTTAATGCTGAAAAAATTACTATAGTTGTAGTGTTGCAACGCAAGAAACAATACCCTTAACACAAAAGCCGGCAATCAATATTTATCTTTATTGCTTGCATCCAAAGACATACATAGCACATTTTGATCTTGACTCATTTTTTTACAGTGTTGAGGTATTGAATGATCCATCACTTGCAAATAAAGCAGTAATTGTTGGTGGCAGCCGTGAGCGCGGTGTGGTTACTACCTGCAGTTATGAAGCACGTAAATATGGCGTTCATTCTGCAATGCCAATGAAGAAAGCAATGCAGCTTTGTCCACATGCAATTTTGGTGCGCGGCACACACGGGCAATATGGTAAATTTTCAAAATGGGTTACAGATATTATTGCTGCAAAAGCACCGAAATTTCAAAAAGCAAGCATTGATGAATTTTACCTTGACCTTACAGGAATGGATAAATTTTTTGATCCATTTAAGTGGACAATTGATCTGCGCGAAGAGATAATTGATAAGACGAAACTTCCTATCTCATTCGGGCTCGCCAGTAATAAACTTGTTGCAAAAATTGCAACAGATGAAGCGAAACCAAACGGCTATCTTTTTATTCAGCATGGAAAAGAAAAAGATTTTTTAGCGCCATTGCCAGTAAAAAAAATTCCGGGCGTGGGTGAACATACCTTATCTGTTTTAAATGAAATGGGTATTGAATTTATTGGTGATATCTTGAGATTATCACAAACAGATATGGAAAACAGACTTGGCAAATGGGGTGCAGAACTTTGGAATAAAGCACAAGGCTTACATTATGGAAGTGTTTCAGAATGGCATGAGGCAAAATCCATTTCAACAGAAAATACGTTTGAAACAAATACTGCGGATGTGGATTTTTTATTAAGTGAACTGGTTAGAATGACAGAGAAAATTTCTTTTGAATTGCGCCAGGATAATAAGCTTGCCGGTTGTATTGCCGTTAAGATACGCTACCCAAATTTTGAAACCACTTCAAAACAAACCGCCATTGATTATACATTTCGCGATGATGAATTTATACCGGTTGCCATAGATCTTTTTCATCAATTATATAAAAGAGGAAATGCTGTTAGATTATTAGGTGTCCGGTTAACTGATTTCACCAATATTATAGTGCAGGGGAATTTATTTGATGATATGAACAAGAAAACAAACCTGTATAAAGCAATAGATAATATCAAACTGAAATATGGCAAAAATTTTTTGTCAAAGGCGCGTACTGTAAAATAAAAAAGCTGCTCAATTTTTGAACAGCTTTATAAATTTTTTGACAACTATTATTTCTGGGCAAGAAAATCTTTCACTTTATCCTTGTGTACAATTGCTTCTTTAAAAGTATATGCACCAGATTTTGGACTGCGCACTGCACGAATTACTTTACTCCAGTTTTTTGCTTCTGAGGCTGACTTTTGATCTTTACTCTTAATAGCCGTTTTTGCTGCCTTTGCCATGTTGTGTTAAGTTGATAAGTTTAAGTTAATAGGTTGATAAGTTAAGAATGTTTTTATAAGTAAACTCTCAGCTTGTCATCTATTCAACTTTATTTAATTTCTTTATGAACAGTTACTTTTTTCATTACCGGGTTATACTTTTTCAGTTCCAAACGTTCAGGTGTATTTTTTTTATTCTTGGTAGAAATATAGCGGCTTGTACCCGGTAAACCGCTGGTTTTATGCTCTGTGCATTCTAAAATTACCTGAACCCTGCTTCCTTTTTTTGCCATTGTTCAATCTTTAATTTCAATTAAATATGAGCACCTTCTGCTCTTAATTTTTTTATTACAGAAGCTAATCCGTTTTTATTGATTGTGCGAATTGCATCGGTTGATACTTTCAGCGTAATCCATTTGTCTTCCTCAGCAAAAAAGAAACGCTTTTTTTGAAGATTAGGTAAAAAACGGCGCTTTGTTTTAATATTTGAATGGGAAACTTTATTGCCGCCTATCGGCTTCTTCCCGGTTACATCACATACTCTTGCCATAAAAATCAATTTTTTTAGGACGGCAAAGGTAATGAACTGCACGGAATAATCTGTAATCATCCGTAAAGTTTTTGCAAAA
>JBDTLW010000581.1:0-2584 GCA_039934575.1 Parafilimonas sp.
AGACAGGTTGGTCGCCGCAATTATTGGCAAGTTCAAGAAATACAAAAATTCAAAAAGGTTCAGCGGGTTATGTTGATGCATCTGAAGGAGTTGGATTATTCCAGGTTCCTACCTCTGCAAATCGCGCAGAAGGTGATATACATATTTTTGGTAATCCGCATTACTGGCTCGATCCTTTGAACGGAAAAGTGATTGCCAGAAATATTGCAAATGGTTTGGAAAGAGTTGATCCTTCAAACAAAGCAACGTATGAAGCAAATCTTCAAACATTTTTTAAAAACATTGATAATAAATTGCAGGAATGGGAAGCAAAGATGGCGCCTTTTAAAGGTTCTAAAATAATTGCGTATCACAACGAATGGGTGTATTTTGAACAACGTTTTGGTTTAGAGATCGTTGATTTTATGGAGCCAAAACCGGGTATTCCCCCAACGCCTTCGCAGTTGGTAAAAGTTATTAATGAAGTAAAATCAAACAATATTAAAGTGATAATTACATCACCCTATTTTTCAACATCATCATCAGATGTGGTGGCAAAACAAACCGGCGTAAAAGTATTAACGATGGCAACTTCGACAGGTGCGTTTCCAGCAGTAAAAAGTTATTTTGATGTGTTTGATTATGATATAAATCTTTTAACTCAGGCTTTGAAATAAGACCTCACCCCCAAACCCCTCTCCAAAGGAGAGGGGCAAGAAAAAGAACAATATATTTATAGAAAAAATTACGAGATTATGTTTGATATGTTCCAGTTGCCTTTTATGGTCCAGGCTTTTACAGCAGCAATAATTACGGGTATTCTTCTTTCTTATCTTGGTGTGCATGTAGTGGGCAGGGGAATTGTTTTTGTTGATCTTGCACTCGGACAAATTTCTTCGCTTGGTGTTGCGTTCGCTGCTTTTATTGGAGCCGGACTTACTTCTATTCCGCTCATTTTTACATTGGTTGGTGCATTCCTGATGTCCTTTATAAATATTCGTGATAAGCGTTTAAAACAGGAAGCAATAATTGGTATCTTGTATGCATTTGCGTCGTCGCTTACGGTGCTGCTTATTTCAAAAACACCGCATGGCGATTCTGATATACAGGAAGTTTTATTTGGAAATATTTTATCGGTAGGATGGGAACAGATCACCACTTTAGGAATTGTATTTGGCGCTATCATTTTAATGCATCTTGTATTTTTTAAAAAGTTTTTTACATTAACCGAATCATTTGAAATGGGCGAGAATCATCTCGTTGGAATCTTTAATATCTGGAATTTTTTATTTTATATCTCTATTGGTTTGGCAATAGTTTTTGCCGTAAAAATAAATGGTGTAATTCCTGTTTTTTCTTACCTTATTATCCCAGCAGTATCTGCAATTCTTATTTCAAAAAATAAAACCACTGTCATCATCATTGCATTTATTATAAGTATTCTTGCCGGTTTCTTTGGATTGAATTTTTCTTTTCATTACGATTTTCCTGCAGGCTCATCTATTGTTACTGTACTTGGAATTATTTTTATGCTTGCGGCTGTGTATAATATTGTAAAAAGATCTGGTAAGAAAACAAAAATGAAAGTGGCTTAAGCAAAAATGTAATACGCTTTTTAGTCTGAGTGTAAATGATAAGATCATTTTTCATCATCAGGTTCTTCAGTTGTTTCTTCCAGTTTATCTGAATCTTTTACGGCGCAATTTTACCTGCAACAAAATTAGGAAATAATATTGGCAACAAAAACATTAGCAATAAAATACTCCCAATACTGATGCCTGTTATTTTGAAGATTTTTTTCAGGAGTTTCATGTATGAATGATAGGTGTTTTTTCGGTCAAAAAAACTTAATTGTCTTTTATCCTTTTAATTGCAGCGCCATCCACTTCAACTGTTCTGTCTATACATGCATCGTCTATCAGCGAAAATGAAACTGAATCTTCATTATAAAATGTTAGTTTGTATTTACCGGGAATCTCCATGCCGCAATTATTGTCATACATAAAAAATGTATCCTCAATTAGTTTATACTTACCCTCATTTTCCGTTTCATCATTTACTGAAACTTTAAATGTACTGTCATTATTAAAGTCAACATTTATTTTTGAACCATCACCGCTGTAAGATATCCAATGACCGGCAAGATTATGATCCGGAATTACGAATGCATATAAAAAAATTACTGCAAACATCGCAAGACATAAAAATGTTTTTTTCATATTAATGTATTTATATAATTAAATATACAACTTCACTCTATTTGCTATAATATTTTTCATCAACTTATTTTCAAATTCCTCATCTTGCAATTATGAATGTACAAGGCAAACATTACAGAACTATCTGGTTAAGCGAAGATGAAAAATCTGTTTGTATTATAGATCAGCGTTTACTGCCGCATCATTTTGTGGTGGAAGAATTGCATACAACAAATGATGTGATAACTGCTATAAAAGATATGCATGTGCGTGGCGCTGGTTTGATTGGCGCTGCTGCAGGTTATGGTATGTATTTAGCCGCAATAGAAGCCGCAGAAAAAAATAATTTTGATAAACACTTGCAACAACTGGGATTGTTACTGGCAACTGCAAGACCTACTGCGGTT
>JBDTLW010000582.1:0-2580 GCA_039934575.1 Parafilimonas sp.
ATTCCGCCAAATCTTACACCCACATTAAGCATTGCACAATTAAAAGCCATGCATGTTACAGGCAGTTCTGAAATAATAAATACTGATGATATTATTGAAGGTGTTATTGTTGCCAATGATTCATCAGGCAATTTTTATAAACAAATAATTATAGAAGATTCAAGTGCAGGCATCGCTATAAATATTGATGATTATAATCTATATACTTCTTATCCTGTTGGCAGAAATGTTTTTATAAAACTAAATGGATTGATTTTGTATGATGACAGTAAGCTGATTGAAATTGGCGGCAGTAAAGATGTAAATAACAATATTAATCCTATCGCTTCTACATTAAAAAATAACTATGTTATTAAAGGCACAACAAATAATCCTGTTGTTCCTAAAGTTGTGGATATAAGTGATTTGAATGATACATATCAAAACATGCTGATACAATTAAACAACATGGAATTTAATGAAACAGATACATCTAAATTATATGCAGATACTTCTGCTTCAAAAAATGCTGTAAGTTTTTTGTTGAAGAATTGTTCAAACAAAAGCATTACGCTACGCACAAGCGGCTTTGCAAGTTTTGCAGGTGTGAATGTGCCGAATGGAAATGGATATATCAATTGTATTTATTCTGTATTTAATACAAGCAAGCAACTGTATATACGCGATACAACTGATGTACAATTTAATAACACACGTTGCGATGGCGGACCTGCAGTACAAACAAGTATTGCAAACATTCGCAGTATGTATAGCAGTCATGATATAAAACTGGGCGCTTATAAAATTGGCGGTATTATTATTTCAGATGCAGTGAACAAAAATATTTCAAATGGTTCAGTTGTTTTGCAGGATGGTAATGCAGGCATTTCAGTTTATTTTGGAGGAACAATAAATTACAATTTAGGAGATTCCATTGTACTTGATGTAACAGGCGATTCATTACAGAATTATAATGGTTCGCTTGAAATTAAAACAACAGGAGGAACAATAAAACCAACGCCAGTTGCAACCGGAAAAGCAGTTATTCCGCAAACGCTTTCTATTTCACAGATCAATGCTAATTTATCAAACATTGAATTTACGCTTGTAAAAATTGTAAACGCCAAAGCAACCGGAAGTGTAATTTATTCAGGCAGTAATATTTTATCAGATGCTTCAGATAACATAACATTATTTACATCTTCAACTGCAACATTTGCCAACAATAATTTACCAACTGATGCAAGCGACTGGATTGGTTTCGCAAAATCTTTCGGTACCACGAAAGAATTTACTATTCGTAATACAACTGATGTTACAACAACCGGCGGAAATGGTGGCGGAGATGGAATTGAATTAGCAACGTCTCCTTTTATTCTCAGCTTTGATAATGTTGCTGCAGGTTTGCCAACAGGTGTTTTTGTAAAACTATCTTCGTCATCAACATCAATAGGAGCGGACGCAACATTCAGCGGCAGCCAATCATCATGGAGCAATAGTTCTACAGGATTTAAAAATTATGCAAGTGCAACAGGTCTTATATCATCAAGTGATGCAACAGGACAAAGCGCATCAACCAACAGAGCATTAGGCGTTAAACAAACTGGCACCACAGGTTATGATCCGGGAGCAGCTTTTGTGTTTGAAATAAACAATACAACAGGCAAAACAAATCTTACACTAAACTTTTTATTGCAATCATTAGATGATGGAATCGGCAGAACAACTGTATGGCAGGTTGATTATGCAACTGGCAATAACCCAACAACATTCATTCCTGTTGCAACATTGCCTTCAGCAATAACAACGGGCCCGGCATTTGCGAGCACACCTGTTACAATAAATTTTGGAAGTGCGTTAGATAACTTAAACACTAACGTGTGGATTCGAATTGTAACATTAAGTGCAACAACGGGCAGTGGCAGCCGTGCATCAAGTGCAATTGATGATGTGCAGTTAAGCTGGCAGTAAAAATCAATTCTTCTCTGCCACTAAATATATTTGCGCATCGCCTAATTTGTATTCAGCTTTATTTGTGGAATTATAAAGTGCAATTGTTTTTAAATCAAACTTATTCAGCAATCTTATTAATTCGGCAACGGTATAAACATAATGTTTAAAGCGATGCACTTCCTGTTTGTTATTTTTTGTATAAGTTAATGTGGTAAGCAAACAACTATTCCATTCATCATACTCATTATTAACTTGCATCGTTAAACCTTCAAGCTCATATTTTTTTTCTTTGATGAATTTCGCAAGAAAACTTTCCGCCATTAAACCTGAATTAATAATCCATTTAGCACCTCGCTTTAAAGATGCTGAAACTTTTTGTACAAAGGTTTCCATGCCTGCATAATCAAAATAACCAAAGCTATTGCCAAAGCAAAATGCTCCATCAAAAGCACCCGTAAGTTGTACAGATAAAATATTTGCATGAATTACTTCTATGCTCAATTGTTGTTCTTCAACTTTCTTTTTTAAACCATATATAAATTCATCTGAAAGGTCAACAGCCGTTACATGATAGCTTTGTTTTGCAAGTTCAATTGAATGTCTTCCTGTTCCGCAAGGCATATCAAGTATTGATGAACCTGCAGGTAT
>JBDTLW010000583.1:0-2579 GCA_039934575.1 Parafilimonas sp.
GGATTATCCCAGGGCAGATTCAGGAAGGCATAATAGATATCGTTATAATCATAACTCTTACCTGTAACTCCGCTTATATTAATTGTATTGGTTAAAGAGACCTTTGGGTTGAAATGCAGTGTGGACGAGGCTCTCAGGTTAACACGCTGAAAATTGGTGTTGAGAAAAGTTCCGTCCTCATTATAATAAGAAGCGCCAAAATAATAATCGTTCTTATCTGTTTTACCGGATACCGACACATAATAATTCTGCATAAATGCAGGCTTGAAAATAGTTTTAAGCCAATTATAATTTTGCTTTTGTAAGTCTGGTGGCCGTTCAGCATAAAATTTCAGCAGATCTATTTTATAAGAGTTGCCTGTATCTGTAGGAATATAATCACGATAAAATTCTTTTTGATAATTATACAACTGGCTTCCATCCATCATATCAAGCTCACCAAAATCAGGCGTGCGAAAACCTGTTACCGCTTTTACTTCAATCAATGGTTTTGTTGTAGTTGCTCTTTTTGTAGTAACAACTATAACTCCTGCATTTGCCTGCGAACCATACATTGCAGTTGCAGCCGCATCTTTTAAAACAGTAATGCTTGCCACATCATTCGGATCAAAGTTGCCGCCAATAATTCCATCCACAACATACAATGGCGTTTGTGATGCATTGATTGATGATACGCCTCTTAATCTTATTTCTGCATTTGCACCCGGCACACCTGAACTATTCACTACCTGCAAGCCTGCAACTTTTCCCTGCAGCATACTGCCCACATCATTGCTTGTTACATCTTTTAATTTTTTTGCATCAACCACTGTAACAGAACTTGTAAGTTCACCTTTCTTTTTTTCACTATATCCAACAACAACTACTTCATCAAGATTTTTATTTGTTTCAGTCAGTGTTATTATAATATTATCGTCACCGGGTTCAACTGTAATTTCTTTTTGTGCAAAACCAATTGAACTGATGCTTAAACTAAATTCACCTGCAGGCGCCTGAATGTGAAAACTTCCGCTGTCATCAGCAATAAAAGACTTACCATTTTTAATAGTGATTGATGCTTTACTTACTGCCCGCTGATCAGTTGAAGAAACAATCTTTCCTGTAAATGATCTTGTTTGCGATGCAGCACATAATGTTATAAGCAGTAAAGGCAAAAACAATATTCTTTTCATGTGTTCAATTTTGATTTTTTTTTGGTCAAATGCTATTCCGCTCAAAAATTATCTCATGAGTTAGCTTTATATTATCTGATAATTTTATGCTTAATTTCATAAGCTCTGCTTAATACTTAAGACTTTTTATAATTATTAAAATCAGGAAAATTCAGTTGATCTCTTGGATTATTTCGCTTAAAATAAATTTTTCAGGTATTTCAAAATTAATAATGAATCCAAAGGTAACGAAAGAAATAAAAACAAAATAAAAATGTTTAAAAGTTTTTTATTGTTATTTTTAATCTACCAAAATAATAAACAGTAATGATAAAACAATCAAGACTATGGCTTTTTTATGCAGTAATTACTACAGCATTCTGGGGCATTTGGGGAGCATTTATTGAGATACCAGAGAAAGCGGGATTTCCTGCAACATTAGGTTATGTTGTATGGAGCTTAACTATGATACCGTGCGCCCTTGTTGCATTAGCCATTATAAAATGGAAACCTGAAACAGATAAACGTTCTGTTTTTTTTGGGCTCGCAACAGGCTTGCTTGGTGCAGGCGGACAATTAATTTTATTTGAAGCGCTGCGCGAAGGTCCTGCCTATATTGTTTTTCCTTTGATCTCTTTATTTCCTGTGCTTACTATTTTTTTATCTGTTGCTTTTTTAAAAGAACAAACCAATAAAAAGCATTGGATAGGAATTATACTTGCTTTAGCAGCAGCTGTATTTCTTGCCAATCCAAAACTTACTGGCAACGAAACTACTGGCACAAGCTGGTTATGGCTTTCTGTAATTGTTTTTTTGATGTGGGGTTTGCAGGCGTATGTAATGAAGGTTGGAAACAACACTATGAAAGCGGAAAGCATATTTATGTATATGACCATCGGCGCATTGATGCTATCACCTTTTGCAATATGGATGACAGATTTTTCTCAACCTATAAACTGGGGTTTTAAAGGTCCGTACTTAGCAGCGGGCATACATATATTAAACTCTATCGGCGCACTTACATTGGTTTATGCATTACGATATGGCAAAGCAATTATTGTGGTTCCGCTTACAGGTTTATCGCCTGTTATCACCGTTATTCTATCATTGATTATTTATGCCGTTATGCCCGGCACTGTATTGTTGATTGGATTGATATTGGCAGCAGTTGCGATAATGTTGTTGAGTGAGTGATGAATTTATTTCTGTTCAAAAAAGATAGACCAAAATTTTTCGATTTACAACATCAATTTCATACCAATTATCTTCAGTTAGGCCAGGAATACATTCTGTAATATCTAAATCTCGTGCATATCTGTTTAAAGCCTTTTGGCCAAACTTAATATTCAATTCATATCTCTCTTGACCACTTTCGCCAAGAAATGCAGTTGTTATGATTTCCCTATTATCATTTATATATATTTTTTT
>JBDTLW010000584.1:0-2578 GCA_039934575.1 Parafilimonas sp.
TTTACTATTCCTTTTATATTTTGTGCTATTGAAGTAAATGCTGAAAAAATCAATACGCCTATCAATGGTAAAATTCTTTTCATAAAAATTTTTAATTTAAGGCTGCAAAATTGATTGCAGCAATGTGAGTAATTTGTCTTTGTTTTTATTAATGGCTGCAAAGAAACTCACGAGCGGTAAGCCGTACAATCATTAAT
Source organism: Parafilimonas sp. (assembly GCA_039934575.1). Taxonomy (GTDB): domain Bacteria; phylum Bacteroidota; class Bacteroidia; order Chitinophagales; family Chitinophagaceae; genus Parafilimonas. Next base: position 198 of record JBDTLW010000584.1, read on the forward strand.
CGGTGAAGCAGCTTTTAACGTGGATGAAAAGTAATTTTTGTATGACAGGACGAAGAACTGAAGGCAGTATTTAAAAAAAAATCGGTAAAGAAATTCACCGACAGAAAAAGGAATTAATAATACTCAATTAAACACATTGTGTGGTTGGATTTTATTCTGCTTCGATATAGGAACTATTTGTGTGGTGAAAAAGATTATAACATATCACAATAATATTGCCTGCTAATTTTATCTATTGGGCTAAAGCCCTTGATGAATGCGATTTAATTACCACAACCTTAAGGTCGTGGTAATTAATTTAAAACCCAATGCACCTGGGCTTTAGCCCAATTCAACCGGGCAGTAATAAAAATTATAAATAACTCAGCCTCTAAACAATATAAATTAATCAACTACTCCCGCAACTTTTTCTTCACTAAAATTTGCATTCAGCATAGAAATGCTTCTTGCTGCAAGTGCAGCAAAATTTTCAAATGCATTGCGTGAATCTTCATTGTCACTCATCATGGCAGGAATGCCTTCATCGCCGCCTTCACGAATATTTTGTATTAAAGGAATCTGACCCAGAAAAGGCAGATCATATTCTTCAGCAAGACGCTTCCCCCCTTCTTTTCCAAAAATGAAATATTTATTGTTGGGTAATTCTTCCGGAGTGAAGTACGCCATATTTTCAACCAAACCAATTATGGGCACTTTCAATTGCGCCTGTGCAAACATGGCAATACCTTTCTTCGCATCTGCTAATGCAACAAGTTGTGGCGTGGTTACAATTACAGCGCCTGTTACAGGAACTGTTTGCATCAAAGTCAAATGAATATCACCGGTACCCGGTGGCATATCAATCACTAAATAATCAAGCTCGCCCCAATCAACATCGCTTACAAATTGCTTTATAGCGCTGCTTACCATGGGTCCGCGCCATACTACAGCGCTTTTTTCGTCAACCAATAAACCAATGCTCATCAGTTTAATACCATAACGTTCCAGCGGCACTATCATGCCTTTGCCGTTTACATCGCGCATCATGGGTCTTTCACCACGCACACCAAACATAATAGGAACACTCGGTCCGTAAATATCTGCATCCATTAAACCAATCTTTGCATTATGCTGAGATAAAGCCAACGCAAGATTTGCAGCGACCGTGCTTTTACCAACACCGCCTTTGCCGCTAACAACAGCAATAATATTTTTTACACCAGGCAATAAAGCTTTCCCATCAGTACGCTTGCTTGTTGTATTTGAAGTGAAATTTATATTCACAATAATATTTTCATCAATTTGCTGAATAGCTTTAATACAATCTGTGCGCATTACTTCTTTTAAAGGGCAGGCGGGCGTTGTAAGCACTATCGTAAAAGAAACAACATTATCGTTAACAGAAATATCTTTCACCATATTCAATGTAACAATATCTCTTCCAAGGTCTGGTTCCTGCACCGTGCTTAATGCTTTAAGAATATCATTTTCGTTCATCATCCATAATTTTGTTAAAAAGATTTGTAAGATTGCAAAGTTAACCGCAGGTATGGTTTATTTTGTCAGGTGATTGTTTTCTTTGCATAAAAATTGATTATATAAATTAACTGAATGAATAAAACGTTACGATATTTTCTTTTTACAGGAATGATATTTCTATCACTGTGTGCTTCTGCACAAAACCACCCGCAACAGGATTCGGTGGTGCAATTATATGGTGTGGTAATGAGTGCTGATAGTTTGCGCGGGCTTGATGCCACAAGCGTGATTGTTGAAGGCACCGGAAGAGGAACTATAACCAGTTCACAAGGTGTGTTTTCAATTCCTGTTTTAAAAGGAAATAAAATACGTTTTTCAAGTATTGGATTTAAAGACAAGACCATAACTATTCCCGATACGCTTAAAGGCAATCAATATAGTGTGATACAATTAATGGTAAATGATACGGCTTACCTGCCTGCAACTATTTTAAGACCAAGACCATCACGCGCACAATTTGAACGGGATTTTGTAAATACAGATGTGCCTGCAGATGCGTATGAAATTGCACGGCACAATAACGATGAAGCTACACGTAAAGCGTTGCTGATGTCGTTACCTGCAGATGGTGGTGAAGCAGTGAATGCACAATTCAGGCAACAGGCTGCCAAAACTTATTACAACGGGCAAATACCTCCGCAAAATATTTTTAATCCTGTTGCATGGGCAGAATTTATACAAGCCTGGAAGCGCGGCGATTTTAAAAGAAATAAGTAGAAAATTTTATTCAACAACAAGCCTCTTCTTCTTAAACAAGCTTGGATTTTCTCCTGCAAATTTTTTAAATAATTTATTGAAATAAGAAAGACTTTCAAAGCCAACTTCATAACAGGTTTCGGAAATAGTTTTATCCTGCAGCAACA
>JBDTLW010000585.1:0-2570 GCA_039934575.1 Parafilimonas sp.
AGGATAGTTTTATTTTTTGTTTGGATAGTTCTTTTAAAAATTCTGCATCGTTTAATGTATGCCAGTTTTGTAATTTATTATTGATGTTGAGGGTTGAAGTAAACCTGTCAGGTGCATTCAATTCCTGCAATGGCAAGTTCTTATTTGCACCTGACAGGTTAGCCTGTAACAGTTGCGTGAATTGTTGTGCAATTTGATTTAGCTCTTTGTTTTTTGAAAGCATGATATCTGCTTTGACGATGAAAGGTTGTTGTTGTTCTTCATTTATTTCAAGTATTGGTAAAGCCTTAAATTCTTTTGATTTTATTTTAGGAAAGAGTTCATCAAATTCATTGTTTTCATTTTTAAAGAACCAATATATAAGCTTTGAGTTAAGTATTGTTAATGCATACTTACTATGCAACAAGGAAGATAATTTTTTCTTTGCTATAAACGCACTTTGATCGACAATAAAAAAATCATCAGTATAACCTACAAGCAACGAATGCTTTCCGGGTATTTGGCGCAGTAATAATTTTTCTCCTTCAAAAAAAATTGGATTTCTTGGTTCGGCAATCCAATCTCCATAACTAACATATTCATCTTTCCATTTAATACCATAGCGAAAAATATTCTTGCCGCGTAACTCAGGTTTAAAAGTTTCATCTTTCTTATATTTTAAATTAAATTTCAATCCATCTTTATCTTCTTGCGTTTGTTCTGGATTACCTTTTCCTACTTGATATTCTTTTATTCCGGTTGTAATATCAAAGTATAATTCTAATGATTTTGATGCAATCTTTATTTTATCAAAAATCAATTTGCTTGATTTATCTAAAGTTGCAATGAAGTTGTTATTTTTATTACTATTGAAAGCAGATGGATCAAAAAAGTTTTTAAATTGAATCTCTTTTTCTTCTAACTCAAAATATTTAGATGTATCCAGCTTCTTTTCTTTTGTAAAAACGAATACAACAGATTCTACTTCTGCTTCTTGAAAGACTTGCTTTTTACATTCAACAAAAGAATCAATGAAATAATGACTTAGAATAAACCTTCTTAGCTTTTGGCTATTTTCATTTGCTAAAAATGCGTTTGGAACTATCAAAGAAAAATATGCTTGTTTTGAAATGAGTTTATTACATATTTCAATAAAAAGTTGGTATAAATCAACTTGATTTTCAGCAACAGTAAAATTGTTTTTTAAGTAATCTAATTGAGAAGCAGTCAAACTTCTCGGTCTCACATACGGCGGATTTCCAATCACCACATCAAAACCACCATTATCAAACACAGTCTTAAATTCATCTTTCCATACAAATGCTTTATCACCGGCAACGGCTGCATCATCAATTAAGCTGTTACCGCATTTTATATTGTTGCTCAGGTTACTTAGCTTTCTTCCCTTCTTTGCTGTATGCAGCCATAAGCTAAGCTTTGCAATTTCTATGGCTTCTTCATTTATATCAACCCCAAATAAATTGTTCTCTAAAATTTCATTGTCTATATTGGTATAAACAATGGCATCGCCAAATATTCTTGCCTTTAATTCATCAATGGTTTTATGTTCTTCTTTTAAATATTCCAATGCTGCATTTAAAAAAGCGCCGCTTCCGCAGGCAGGGTCACAAATGGTTAATTGCAATAACCAGTTGCGGTATGTTTCAATTGTATCAAGCAACACTTTACGATTTGCTTTTCTTTTCTGCGGCGCAAAGCTTTCTTCATTTATCTGCAGCATTTCTTTTTGCTTTGTACACAATGCGCCAACCGTATTTTCAACAATATATTTTGTAATGTAACGCGGCGTATAAAACACGCCATCTTTCTTGCGCTTGGTGGTATTTTTTTCAATGGCTTTGCCTTCAAGCATTGCCTGCAGTTCTTCAATTTCGGTAAGACTGTGCTCAAAAATATGACCGAGAATATTTACATCAACATCGGTTTCAAAATCATAATTGCTTAACTGCTTTGTGCCCTCGTATAAAATGGCATCATCAATAATTATGTTATCTAAAATTTCATCCGGCAAAAACAAACCGCCGTTGTAGGCAAATATTTCGTATTGCTTGCCCACATGTCCAACATTCAAATAGCCAAAGTATTTTTTAAAACGTTCGTACAGCGGCACATAATTATCCAGCTCTTTTAATTGTTCCCATTGTTTTAAAATCTCCCGTACAGAATTTGGCGGCAACAATAACCTGTCTTCTGCAAAAAATATAAACAGGAAACGGTCAAGCAGTTTTTGTGTTTTCTTAAAGAGTAATAATTTATCATACTGCGGGTTTGTATCTGCAATATTTTGAAACAGTTTTCTTTTAAAGGCAGAATAATCTGCATACAGTTTTTTGGTGATGTTTTCTTCCTGCAACAAACTCTGCTGCTTTATTTGCAGCGGAAGATTTGATAATAGGTTTTGCTGTTGCAAACAGAGATACAATAAAGCAAAGCGTTGCTGTGTTAAATTGAAGAGATCGAACTCTTCATACTCTGTTGCATCATTTATATAAAAGCGCAGCTTTTCAAAATTGCTTGTGATAACATACGTACAATTTTTATGTTTATGCTTGTAGCCAAAAGCCTGTGTG
>JBDTLW010000586.1:0-2569 GCA_039934575.1 Parafilimonas sp.
ACAAATGCCGGGTGATCATTCACATACAATTTACCATGAATTACCTGAAGCTTATCACCGGGAACACCGGTACACCGCTTTATATAATTATCTGTTTTATCAAATGGATGAACAAGAATAGGAAAGTTTGCATTCAATGCATCTCTGTTGCCATTATATTGTGTGCGCAAAACATCATAATATAAATTCTTGCTTCCGTAATCCGGCAGGTTTATTATAGTATCGCCAACAGGCACATTAAACACTACAACATCATTTCTTTTTATTGATGTAAAGCCGGGTAATCTTTTATAAGGCAATTCTATCCATTTAATATAAGAAGGTGTTGTAGGCATGCTCGGCATCGTGTTATGAACAAAAGGAAAACTTATCGGCGTTGCAGGAAGTCTTGCTCCATAACTCATCTTGCTTACAAATAAGAAATCATTTATAAGCAAAGTTTTTTCCATGCTTTCTGTTGGAATAGTATATGCTTCAAAAATAAAAGTGCGTATAAGTGTTGCCGCTACCACAGCAAACACAGCAGCATCTAACCATTCACGTGAAGCTGATTTTTTATAACGCTTCATCACTTCAGGTCCGCCCCATCGTATATCTTTTGAAAAGCCAACATACGGCAAATAAATAAAGGGAAGAAATACGGCTGCGGCATGTTGCAAAAAAGTAAACTGCCCAAAATTCATTATAAAAATGATAACTATCCAGATAGTAATAAACTGCCCTGCTATTGGGATGAATTGCAACCAAAACCAGGCTTTATTTATTTTGGCTTTTTCAACCATGCACCAGGTATTATAAAAAGGTATGAATGCCTTCCAGGGTTCAATACCTGCTTTTTTAAACATGCCATAAACACCGATATGCCATAAAACAGTTGCAACTATAAAAATTATCCATCCCATAATTTATTTTTAAACGAGAACAAATGTAATAATCTAATTACGCTTGCGCGATTTAATGCAGTAAAGTTTTCTTAAATATGATGATTAAATTATTAACAGCAGAACTATTTTTGAAAATTGATGTTCTGATATAAAATATTTTTCATTGCATACTATGAATAATTTTACAATAAAAGATATAGAAAATTTAAGCGGTATAAAAGCACATACATTACGCATTTGGGAAAAACGTTATAGCATTATTACACCAAAAAGAAAAGAAAGCAACCATCGTTTTTATGATAATGAAGATTTGAAGCAGGTACTGCGCATAACCAATCTGTATAACAATGGTTACAAAATTTCTGCCATTGCAAATATGAATGAAGATGAATTACTTGGTTATGAAACAACTGCTGTATCAGCGGAAGGAATGCTGGTAAATAAATTACTTGAAGCGGCATTAGATCTGAATGAATTCCTGTTTAATCAAACACTTGATGAGGCGATCAATATATCAGGACTTGAAGCATGCATGATAAAAGTAGTGTATCCTTATCTTGAAAAAATAGGAATACTTTGGATGAAAAATGAAGCGTTGCCCGCGCAGGAAAGATTTGCAAGTAATATCATCATAAAAAAAATGGTGAATGAAATTGATAAGATTGAGTCATCATTTACAAATCACCAGCCTTCTGTTATCTTATTTACACCGCCAAAGGAATATCATGAAATACCGTTATTGTTCATGTATTATCTTCTCAAAAAAAATCATCAGCATGTTTATTATTTGGGAGCCAATGTAACACTTGATGTGTTAGACGCTTTTAGTAAAACAAACAGATCTGCATTTTTATATTTTCATGTAATTACAAATCTTACCCACGATAACATAGATAATTATTTACTCAGGTTAACCAATCACTTTGCTGATCAAAAAATTGTTATGTCAGGCATGCTTGCAAAAACAGTTTCCATCAAAGCAGAAAATCTGCAGTTGCTGCATTCTCTTGAAGATATGATGTCTTTTGGAAAAGGGAATTTTGAACCGGCTTAAAAAACATTCTCAATAACCATTGCGCTTGCTCCACCGCCACCATTACAAATTCCGGCTGCGCCGAGCTTTGCATTATGTTGTTTAAGCACATGTATTAATGTTACAATTATTCTGGCGCCACTGCATCCCAGCGGATGACCAATTGAAACAGCGCCACCATTCACATTCACTTTTGATGCATCCAAACCCATCTTCTGAATATTAGCAATACCAACAACAGAAAATGCTTCATTCAATTCAACATAATCAATATCACTAATTTCTAATCCTGCTTTTTCAATTGCTTTTGGTACTGCAATGGATGGTGTTGTTGTAAACCATTCAGGCGCCTGTTCTGCATCAGTATAACTTTTTATTATTGCCAGCGGCTTTATGTTTAATTCATCTGCTTTTTCTTTACTCATTAAAACCACTGCAGCCGCTCCATCATTCATCGTGCTTGCATTGGCTGCTGTTACTGTGCCATCTTTTTGAAACGCAGGTTTAAGCCCTGCTATCTTATCAAATTTTACATTAAATGGTTCTTCATCTTTTGCAAATTTTATAGGTTCACCTTTGCGCTGCGGTATTTCTACTGCAACAATTTCATCAGCAAATTTTCCATCATTCCAGGCCTGCTGACTGCGCTTAT
>JBDTLW010000587.1:0-2569 GCA_039934575.1 Parafilimonas sp.
GTTTTACTGCCGGCAATTATGTACAGGATGGCGAGCAGCTTGCTGAAATTACTGATACAAAAAGTTTTGCTTTTATACTTGATCTGCCTTATGAATTAAAGCCTTATTTATCGCTCAATCAAAGCTTGCAACTGCGTTTACCAGACAGTACTGTTTTACAGGGTTATGTGCAATCTGCTTTGCCAACAGTTGATTCAATTGCGCAAACACAGCGCTTTATTATAAAAGTAAATACAGATAAACTTATTCCTGAAAACCTGATGGCAAAAGTGAGCCTGGTAAAAGAAGCAAAACAAAATGCGACAACGTTACCTAAAGAAGCTGTGCTAAGCAATGAAGAGCAAACTGAGTTTTGGATTATGCAATTAATGAATGATTCCACCGCTGTTAAAATGCCTGTACAAAAAGGTATTGAAAAGAATGATGAGGTAGAAATTTTATCGCCGCCGTTAAATGATTCAACAAGAATTTTATTGACAGGAAATTATGGTTTACCGGATACTGCGAAAATTAATATTATAAAATGAGCAATAGTTTTTAGCCACAAAGCCACGAAGCCACAAAGCATGAGAAAAGCGTATCAATATTTTAATTTATTAAGTGCATTTATCATGATGAAACGTCATTTCGATCCCGCAATGCGGAAGAGAAATCTCCCGAACATTAGGAACTTCAAATTTATGAGATGTCTCGTTCCTCGACATGACGTTCAACCTTTATCATAAACACTAACATAAAGAATAAAAAACTTTTTTGTGCCTTTGTGTCTTCGTGGCAAACCTTTATCATATATGAAATCCTTCTTCGTAACATATAAAAACCCATTAACGGTTCTAACGTTCATCATTATTGCCGGTGGTGTATTTGCATATTCTAAAATGCAAACATCATTGTTTCCTGAAATTACTTTTCCTAAAATAAAAATCATTGCAGATGCCGGGCAACAACCGGTAGATAAAATGATGATAACCGTAACAAGACCGCTGGAAAACGCTATTAAACAAGTGCCCGATTTGCAAACCATACGCAGCACTACAAGCCGCGGCAGTTGCGAGTTATCGGCTTTTTTAAACTGGGATGCAAATGTTGATATCAGTCAGCAGCGCATTGAATCAAAGATCAATGAAATAAGAAATGATCTGCCTGCAGGCGTGCAGATAACAGTGCAAAAAATGAACCCGTCTATACTGCCTGTTATTGGTTACTCACTTGAAAGCAAAACAAAATCGCCGATAGAAATGAAGATGCTTGCGCTGTACACCATCAAGCCGTTTTTATCGCAGGTGGAAGGTGTTTCAGAAGTAAGAATAATTGGCGGTAAAACAAAAGAATATTGGCTGGAGCTTAATATTCAAAAGATGAATCAGCTTGGTATTACGCCGGATTTTATTAGCACGGCTTTAAGCAACACCAACTTCATTCAATCAAACGGATATTTATCTGATTACAGGCTGATGTATTTAACTGTTACAGATGCTTCTGTGCGTACAAAAGATCAACTGGAAAATGTGGTTGTAAGCAACAACAGCAAGCGTATTATTTTACTAAAAGATATTGCAACAGTTGAAATACAGCAAGCAAAAGAATATGTGAAAATAAATGCCAACGGGCATGAAGGCATTTTACTTGCCGTAATAAAACAACCCAATGCAAACCTGATTGATCTGTCAAACCAGATGGCGCAAAAAGTAAAAGATGTGCAAAAACTTTTACCAAAAGATGTAACGATTAAGCCTTATTATATACAGGCAGATTTTGTAAACAATGCTGTAAAAAGTGTGACAGACAGTTTATGGATTGGTCTTGCTTTAGCTATTGTTGTTGCTATAATTTTTTTACGTTCGTTTAAAGCAAGCAGCGTAATATTAGTAACCATTCCCGTTACACTTGCACTTACATTAATTGTATTATATGCCACCGGGCAAACATTAAATATTATGACGCTTGGTGCTATTGCTGCAGCCATTGGTTTAATAATAGATGATGCAATAGTTGTGGTAGAACAAATACATAGAACTCATGAGGAACATCCTGATGAATCTTCTTTAAAACTGGTGCAGAAAGCCATTAATTTTTTATTCCCGGCAATGGTTGGTTCTTCATTAAGCACCATTGTTATCTTTCTTCCTTTTATGCTGATGAGTGGCGTTGCCGGCGCGTATTTTAAAGTGATGACAAACTCCATGATCATTACACTTGTCTGTTCATTTTTTGTTACATGGTTATTGCTGCCGGTTATTTATTTATTGTTTTCAAAGAAAAAAAGAAAGAAGGAAAAAGAACATGATGTAAAAGAAAGAACATGGATAGGTTTTTTTATAAAAAGAGCTTACATCAGCTATATATTCATGGCGATATTAATTGCTGCGGTGATTTTTATTTTTCCAAAACTGCCCACAGGTTTTTTGCCCCAGATGGATGAAGGCAGTATTGTGCTTGATTATTCTTCACCACCCGGCACATCACTCCAAGAAACAGACAAAATGCTGCAGCAGGTAGAAAAAATTATTGTGAAAGATCCTGATGTGGAAGCTTACTCAAGAAGAACCGGAACACAAATGGGTTTCTT
>JBDTLW010000588.1:0-2554 GCA_039934575.1 Parafilimonas sp.
GTTTAAACTAAAGAGATGTCTCACTTCGTTCGACATGACGTTTCATAAACGAAAGCAAAAATGAAACAAACCATAGCACTTATTATTTTAATTCTTCTTACACAATTTTCTTTTGCACAACAAAAGCAAAATAAAAAAGTGAAGCAGGAAAAATCAACTGCAGAAAAATCTTCATCAGATACAATATTACCGCCAAGAACTGTTGTGGTTACTTCTGAATTTGCACCAACATTAAAGCAAACTTCAAAAATAAATTTCAGCGCTGCAGCGCCTTTGCCTGATTCGGTAAGACCAACATTGCAATATAATATTCCCGTGCAAAATCTTTCATTCAGTTATCAATCGCCTGCATTAAAAGCCATGGCTGAAAATATTGAGTCATCTGTTCACTGGAATAATACAAGTTATCTTAAAGTTGGTTACGGAAATTATTCAACGCCGTATTTACAAACCGGTTTATCTTTTGGTGATGGTGTTACATCCGTAATAAATGTAAACGGAAAATATACTTCATCCAATGGTTCGTTGCCTTACCAGGATTACAGCAAATTACATTTAGAAGGCATTGGAATTTTCAGTACTATGGATAATAAAAATGAATGGAACGCCAATTTATTTCTTGATAACAATACACAATATTTATACGGTTATCAACCTGATTCATTAAAATTTTCTAAATCAGATCTTAAGCAAACCTTCACCACATTTGGGGGCAAGATTGGCTTACGCAATAAAACAGAGAATGCTTATGGCATTAGTTATAATCCATCTCTTGGGCTTGATATTTTTAGTGATAATCATGGCGGAAAAGAAAACACATTTATGTTTGATCTGCCTGTTACAAAATCAATAACAAGGATCCTTGATTTTAATGTTGGCTTATCAGGAAGTATAAGCAGTTACAAAGCCGATACAGCAAATATTGATAACACAATTTATTATGTAACTCCATCGCTCGCTTTTAAAACACCGAATATAAAGATCATTGCAGGCTTTTCGCCATCTTGGGATAACAGCATATTTAACCTGCTCCCGAACATAACTGCAGACGCTAAAATAAATGGTGAGAAACTTATTTTACAGGCAGGATGGATTGGTTATTATAATAAAACAACGTATGAATCTTTAGCAAACTTTAATCCATTTATTCAGCAACCAACCGCTTTAAATAATGCGTTGGTTAAAGAACAATATGCAGGTTTTAAAGGCAGCGCGGGAGATCATTTTACATATAATGCAAGAGTATCTTTTTTAAAAATAAGTAACCAGCCTTTGTTTGTGAATGATAGCATTACAGGCAACTCTTTTCATGTTGTGTATGAGCCTTCATTAAATGATATCCGCATTCATGGTGAGATTGGTTATACAGCAAGTGAACAATTTTCTTTGCTGGCAGGCGCAAGCTTTAATCAATACAGCAGCTTAACTGTAAATGAAAAAGCGTATGGCTTATTGCCAATTGAAATTAACGGTGCAGTACGTTACCAGGCTTTAAAAGATCTGCTATTAAAAGCTGATGTATTTTTTTGGGATGGCACACGTTATAAAACAAAGGCAATAACAGCCGGAAAACTTGATCCTGCTTTTGATTTGAATGCCGGTGCAGAATTTTCTTTTTTACCGCAATGGAAAGCATGGCTTCAGTTTAATAATGTTTTCAATAATAAATATGAACGATGGAAACAATATCCTGTGCTTGGTTTTAATATGCTGATTGGAGTTGTATATTCGTTTGGAGAATTAAAAACTAAATAATGTACAACACAGTAAGAAAATTTCTTGCTTTATATCATCATCTTACTTTGCCCGGCATTGGTAATTTTAATATTGAAAAGATACCTGCACAAATTGATTTTACTAACCGCTGCATAACATCTTCACAAAACAAAATTGTATTCAGCAATCATAAGCTGCCTGCAGAAAAAAAGTTTTATACTTTTCTTTCTAAAGAATTAAATATTGATGAAATGCAGGCAGAGCAACGCTTTGCAAATTTTACAACGCAGCTTCAGAATAATTTGAATGCAGAAAACAATATTTACTTAAAAGATATTGGCACATTAACAAGACAAAGTACTGACGTAATTATTTTTCAGTCTGAAGAAATGCCAGAGTATTTTCCTTCGATTACTGCAGAAAGAATAATTCGTAAAAATGCAAGCCATACAGTACGTGTTGGTGAAGATGAAAAAACTTCGGAGGAAATGCATACTGCTTTGCATAAGCCTAAAAAAATAAAAAAAGAAAGATGGTGGATTGCTGCAACTATACTTGCAGTAATTGGTGTGGCTGCAATTGTTTTTTATTATGCAACGCATAGGTAAGATTGATCAAAAATTTATAATTGCTGCACGTTAAGTCGTCATGTAGATCCCGCATGGCGGGAGAGATATATCTCCTGAAATTAGAACTGATGAAAATTCAAGAGACCTCTCCTATCGTCGAGGTGACGTGCGAAATGATTCATTATATTTAAAATTTCCTGCAATAGGGTTTCCTTTATAAAATTCAAACTGGTTATTTTTATTACATAAAGAATCAGGAATTTGTTCAT
>JBDTLW010000589.1:0-2545 GCA_039934575.1 Parafilimonas sp.
GTGTAATGGGTGATTTTTTGAAGGAATATAAACCATTGCAATTAACTAAAGCTGATAATGGTGTTTGGTCTGTGACGTTAAATGATGTACGCCCTGATTTATACACGTATGATTTTACCGCGGATGGTGTGAGAACTTTTGATCAACGTAATCCGGTTTATAAAGAAAGTGAAAATGGCATGTCAAATTTATTTGAAGTGCCCGGACCGGAAGATGATTATTGCGCCAAAAAAGATGTACCGCATGGCAAAGTTGAAACTGTTTGGTTACATTCTTCAGTGTTGAATAACGATGTGCGCATGCATGTATATACGCCACCCGGTTATGAAAAAATGAAAGAGAAACTTCCTGTTTTATACCTGCAGCATGGTGGTGGTGATAACGATGCTTCATGGACAACTGCCGGTCGTGCAAATTTTATTCTTGATAATTTATTAGCAGCCGGAAAAATAAAACCATTTATAGTAGTTATGCCAATGGGCAATCCTATACAAGGCTTTCACATGCAGGCAGGCATTGACAGCGATGCGTATTATAAAATTCTTTTCACTGATATCATGCCTTATGTTGAATCGCATTTCAATGTTTCTGATAAACGCGATGACAGAGCTTTCTCAGGTTTGTCTATGGGCGGTTTGCAGGCTTTGAACATTGCAATTTTCGCCCCGGAAAAATTTGGTTACATGTTGCCGTTAAGCACCGGTTATTTTCCGCCGCAATTAAAAGAGCTTGAAGAAAACCATGCAGATGTTTTAAAGAATCCGGAGATTAATACATTTAAATTGTTCTGGATAGCCATGGGAGGTGAAAAAGATATAGCTTATGAAAACGGAAAAAATGTATTGGCGATGTTTGATAAATACGGCATCAAATATCAAACAGCGCCTACTTTTCCTGCAGGTCATACATTTATCACATGGCGCCATAATCTTTATGAATTTGCGCCATTGCTTTTTAAGTAATAGAATATTTGAATTGGTTTTCTTTGAATTGAAATGGAAAGCAAAAGATCATAATTGCAGATGGAGAAATGAGCGCTTAACCGGATAAGCAGACTTGCTGTTTGACTTCAACCGGAAGAATTGATTGCAAAATAGTTTTAAAAAATTATAGAAAAAAAATAGTTGATTAATGAGGAAAATTGTTTTATACAAATATTTTCCATTTATTTTGTTGAAAAATATAAATACTGAAATATTTTCCAACAGCTTCTGATATGAAAGATGAAATTTTGCAAACATCGCTTAACCAGTTTTTAAAATATGGCATTCGCGAAATGTCTATCAAGAAGCTTGTTGCGCCAATGGGTATTTCAACAAAAACTGTATATAAATATTTTAAGAATAAGGAAGAATTATTAGAACAAGCATTGCATTTTTTTTATGCGCAGCAATACCAGGAGCTGGAAAAACTTTCATCAGATCAGAGCGCCGTTAGCTTGTTGCTTGATGTTTGGTACATGGCGGCTGAAAGAGAATATAAAGTAACCAATGTTTTTTTTCATGACCTGCATTATTACTATCCTGACCTGGAAAATAAAATTGAAGCGGCAATCAGTAAAAAGTTTCATAAAAAATTTATTCAAATTATACAGCAAGGCATTACTGACGGTGTTTTTCGCAGCGAGATTAACCCCGAAGTTGTGATGGAAGGCATATATATTTTATATAGTGTAACTGTGAGGTCAGAAAAAATGAAACGCTTTCGCGCAGATCCTTTGAATATACTTTTAAATACGATTGTCATTTATATCAGGGGATTTTGTACACAAGCCGGAATTAAAGAATTAGATAAGCATATAAAAACTTTTGTTTCATTTGGAAAGGCTAAAAAAGTAAAACAAAAAATGACGAATAAGGTGTAGATAATATTTCAAATCATATAACTATTCGTTGAATTACAAGTAAATATTTTTTTAAACAAAAACAATTATCATGAAAAAGTTAAGTTCACTCGTTGCAGCAGTTTTTTTTCTTGTATTATCGTTTGGCGCTAAAGCACAAACAAGCGGTACAGATTATTTCGCCGGTAAATGGAATATAATGGTAAAAGGTCTTCCTTCCGGTGATACTAAAATGATTGTGGATCTTGAAAAACAAGATACAACATTAGCAGGCGCCCTCCAGGATTCTACGGGTACAGAGATCTCAAAATTTTCCAAAGTAGAACTGCAGGACACTACAGTTACTGTTTATTTTACAGCACAAGGTTATGATGTATATCTGCGCTTAGATAAAAATGGCGATGACCATGTAACCGGAAGCATGATGGATATGTTTGATGCAGATGGTGACCGGGTGAAACAATAATCATTATCAACAGATCTTCAAATCTAAATTTTATTAAAAATCATTGAATGAAAAAAAAATTTGGTTAATAATCTTTGTATTCAATTTTCAATTAATACATGCACGTAGCTGCCTCAATTAGACAAGGCTTCTGTAAAAGAAATTTCAATGTAATGACACTTGAAGAGACAGCCAATATTATAGTAGGTACATAGTAACTCTTCGGGAGACGATGCTACACGGTAATTGAAATAAAG
>JBDTLW010000590.1:0-2527 GCA_039934575.1 Parafilimonas sp.
AATACGCTGCGCCATACGCTCAGGATAAAACACATCAAGCGTATCTAATTTTTCTCCGCTGCTTACAAATTTTATGGGCTTATTTACAGTGTATTGAATGGATAAAGCAGCGCCGCCGCGTGTATCGCCGTCAAGTTTTGTTAAAACAACGCCCGAAAAATTAAGACGATCATTAAACGCTTTGGCAGTATTTACTGCATCCTGCCCAGTCATTGAGTCCACTACAAATAATATTTCTGTGGGATTGACAGCAGCTTTGATATTCGCTACTTCAGTCATCATTATCTCATCAATCGCAAGGCGACCGGCGGTATCAATAATAACAACATTTTTATTTTTTGCTTTTGCTTCTTTAATGGCATTTTGTGCAATGAGAACTGCATCTTTAGTTTCGGGCTCACTATAAACTTCAACATTAATTTGTTCGCCTAAAACTTTTAATTGCTCAATAGCTGCCGGGCGATAAATATCTGCAGCAACCAATAATGGCGATTTTTTTTGAGCCTTAAGATAATTGGCAAGCTTACCGCTAAAAGTTGTTTTACCGCTGCCTTGCAAACCTGCAATCAATACAACGGCAGGGTTTCCGGTTATGTCAAATTTTGCTTCGGTGCCGCCCATTAATTCGGTCAGTTCATCCTGCACAATTTTTACCATTAATTGACCGGGGCTAATGGCATTAATAACTTTTGAACCTGTTGCTTTTTCTTTTACACGGTCTGTAAATTCTTTGGCAATTTTATAGTTTACATCGGCATCAATTAAGGCGCGGCGAATATCTTTTACTGTATTGGCAATATTGAGATCATTTATTCTTGCTTCACCTTTTAAATTCTTAAATGCGCCTTCAAGCCGTTCGGTAAGATTATTGAACATAGAATTTTTTTTGCGATGGCAAATATATAAAACGAATAATTAGCCTTTAAAACATAAGTTTGAATAAGCTTTACTGAAGCAGTATTCAGGGGGAAAATATTATTAATACGCCATATATTTTTGCCGATACAAAACAAGTTACACCTTCATTAAAGAAATAGATACAGCATAATCATAAAATTTATTACCTTAATTCCATTATGCAGCCTATTGACAACAGCAACGAAATGTTTCATCTTGCCACAAGCCTGGTGAATGAAAGTAACCGTAATATTTTTCTTACCGGTAAAGCAGGCACGGGCAAAACAACATTCTTAAAATATATAAGAGAAAATTGTGTAAAACAAATTGCTGTCACGGCGCCAACCGGTGTGGCGGCTATTAATGCAGGTGGCGCAACCATACATTCTTTTTTTCAGTTGCCATTATCGCCATTCATTCCGGAAGCAAAAGGCTTTATGCAAAATAATGATGTAATAAACAAGCATAGCCTTTTAGGGAGAATGCGGTTGAATAATGAGAAGCGCAAAATATTACGGCAGCTTGAGCTGCTGATAATTGATGAGATAAGCATGGTGCGTTGCGATATACTTGATGAAATTGATACTGTGCTGAAACATTTTCGCTATCGCAATACAGAACCCTTTGGCGGCGTGCAGGTTTTGTTTATCGGCGATATGTTTCAACTACCCCCGATAATACCGGATGAAGAATGGAAATTACTTTCACCGTTTTATAAAAGCGCTTATTTTTTTGATAGCCAGGTAATGCAGCAGTTTCCGCCGGTGCATATTGAATTCAAAAAAATATACAGGCAGTCAGATGAAAAATTTATTCATGTTTTAAATGAAGTACGTCATAATAATTTAAGTGATGAAGGAAATCAATTATTAAACAGCCGTTATGATCCCTGGTTTGAATTGAATGGCAGTGATGGTTATATTTTTCTTACCACACATAATTATGCATCTGATAAAACAAATGCAGAAGAGCTGTCAAAACTGAAAGCAAAAACATTTTCTTTTAAGGCGGAAGTAACAGGAGAATTTTATGAAAAATCATATCCTGCAGATGAGATGCTTGCATTAAAACCTGGTGCGCAGGTTATGTTTATTAAAAATGATAAAGAAAAAATAAAAAGATATTTTAATGGTAAGATCGGCGTAGTTACAAAAATAGAAACAGATAAAATTTTTGTGCAGTGTAAAGATGATGAAGATGAAATTGAAGTGCATAAAGAAACCTGGGAAAATATTCGCTATTCAGTTAATAAACAAACCCAGCAATTAGACGAAGAAGTTATAGGCAGCTTTACGCAATATCCGCTGCGGCTTGCATGGGCAATCACCATTCATAAAAGCCAGGGGCTAACTTTTGAAAAAGCTGTAATTGATGCAGGACGTGCATTTGCGCCGGGGCAGGTATATGTTGCATTGAGCCGTTGCACATCATTAAACGGCATTGTGCTTAAAAGCCAAATCACTTCTTCCGGTTTGCATACAGATAAAAACATCATAGAATTTTCAGAAAAAAATGCATCTGAAGAAAATTTAAAAAAAGAATTATATCAATCTAAAAAACAATACCAGCAAAATCTTCTTTTATCATTATTTGATCTTACTGCTGCAGCAAAGCAATGTGCAGAATTGTA
>JBDTLW010000591.1:0-2526 GCA_039934575.1 Parafilimonas sp.
GCAAAGGATTCATGCGATTGCCTTTCAGCAGCGGAAAGCTGAATATTGAAAACAGCGACGAGTCGGCAAAAAGGCCCTGCTCATTAAAGGAGTTTCCTTCGAACCTGACCAAAGCGCCGGTTTCCATGCTCAGCAACGCTATCTTATCTGCTTCAGGAATTTCAGCTTTTATGGCATCTTTCAAAAGCGCAGAAGTAGCCGGGTAAGTTTCAATCCTGCCATCAGGGTATGTGTTGTTGGTCATTACCCTGTAAATGTTGTTGGCATTTGCATGAAATTTATCAAAAGACATTTCATCAACTACCCACAGAAATATAAAAATAGCAGCTACCAGCCCTACTGTAAGGCTAAAAATTTTGATGAAAGAAAAACCTTTATTCTTTATCAAATTCCTGACCGTTATTTTGAAAAAATCTTTAAACATACAAGTCGATTTTGGATGTGTGATTTAATGATGCATGATCTGATTTCTTCATTTATAATTTCCTACTCCGTTCTCAAACTTTTTACGGGGTTTTTACCAGCGGCTTTTACAACCTGCAGGCATATTGTAATAACTGCAATAAATAATGCTGCCGAGCCCGCTACTGCAAAAACCCACCAGCCAATGGTTATACGGTATGCATAATCCTGCAGCCAGCGGTTCATTACAAACCAGCCAACCGGTATAGCAAGCAATAGTGAAATGATAACAAGCTTTAAAAAATCACGCGATAAAAGAATAAGAATGCTTTGCAATGATGCACCTAATACTTTACGTACACCAATTTCTTTTGTGCGTTGCAAAACATTATATGCTGATAAACCAAGCAGCCCAAAACATGCAATCAATATGGCAAGAAATGCAAATACCCCAAATACTTTTCCAAATAAAATATCTGCTTTGTATTGCTGACCGAATGATTCATCCAGAAAGAAATAATTGAATGGATCTTTGGGAAAATATTTATTCCATACCTGGTTAAGCGAAGCAATGGTTTGCGGCATGTTTGCTTCGCTTACTTTTAAAGAATAAAAATTAGAGATGTTTGGCGTAAGTACCAGGATTATTGGATCAATATTTTTTTGTAAACCCAACTGATGAAAATCAGCCGTTACACCAATCAATGTAAGTGTGTCGCCGCCGCGTTTAATCCTTTCGCCAATAGCAGCTGCAGCATTTTTAAATCCGAATAATTTTGCAGCCGTTTCATTTATTATGGCTGTTTTATTATCGGTACCGAATTGCTTTGAAAAATTTCTGCCCGCAGCCATTTTAATATCATAAGATGGAATAAAATCATAATCAATTCCAAGATTATACAATGAAACCACACTTTGATCTGCACCCAGTCTTTTCGACCCGTTTGTCCAGTAAATTTCATCACCGGGCACATTGGTTGATGCAGCAATATTTTTTATTGCCGGCAATTGCAACACTGCAGATTTGAAAGGCTGATATGTATTTTGATATAATGAATCAGCCAGCGTTTGCGGGCCTTTAATTATGAGTGTATTATTAATGTCTTCGCCAAGCTCTTGATTACGCATAAAACCAACCTGCTGAAAAACAATAATGGTTCCTGCAATTAATACAACAGAAGTAACGAACTGCACAACTAT
The DNA here is from genome assembly GCA_039934575.1 of Parafilimonas sp. Classification (GTDB taxonomy): domain Bacteria; phylum Bacteroidota; class Bacteroidia; order Chitinophagales; family Chitinophagaceae; genus Parafilimonas. The sequence goes on from JBDTLW010000591.1 coordinate 1,603, forward strand.
TAAACTTTTACGAAGCAATTGCCCGCTGGCAGAATTTTTAAAAGCGCCTTTTAAAACGATCACCGGTTTAAAACCAGATAATACAAAAGCCGGGTATAATCCGGATAAAAATGTTCCGCTAAAAAATAGTGCAAAAAATATCAGCCAGTAATTTTTTGTTAGTGCAACACCCGTATAATTATCTCTGCCTGTGAATAAATCGAATGGATGAAGCAGCAGAAAAAATATAATTAAAGACAGCAGCAGCGAGATAATATTCAATACAAAACTCTCAGTTAAAAATTGCCTTATTAATGTGCTGCGCAATGCGCCCAGTAATTTGCGAACACCCACTTCTCTTGCACGTTCAACAGATCTTGCTGTTGCAAGATTGATATAATTTATCCATGCAATGCAAATAATAAAAATGGCAATTAAAAAAAGAAATTCTACAGCCTGCCCATTTCCATTTACTTCTGCTTCCTGGTTGTAATTTGAATAAAGATGAATATCGCTGAGCGGAATAAGATGCAGTTCATAATGCCTGTTATTTGTTTTATTCCATTCATTACTGTTGATGTATTTATCAGTAAACGCTGGCAGCTTTGCTTCGAGTTGTTTATAATCAACGCCTGGCTTTAATTGAATATAGACATAGAAATCATACCATCCCCAGGCTGTTTCGCTGCTATTAGAACTATCACCGCTTAAGAGCAATTCTTTTCCAAGCGTAGCATAAGAAACAAGATAATTCATGATGAGATGCGAGTTAGAAGGAAAATCTTTGTAGATGCCCGCTACCTGGAAAGGCTCAACATACTCGCCATTTCTATTCACTAATGTTTTGCCCAATGGATCTTCATTACCGAAATATTTTTTTGCAGTTGATTCAGATAAAATGATTTTATCCGGTGCGTTTAAAGCTGTTTGCGGATTACCTTTTAT
>JBDTLW010000592.1:0-2518 GCA_039934575.1 Parafilimonas sp.
AGAGAAATTTCATAGATTTTATACAGCATCAATTTTGAGAGACCTCTCCTTACGTCGAGGTGACGTCTCAAATTCGTAATTACATTATAAAATTTAAATGTTTCAACTTATTTATTTCAATATTTATACTTTTTTAAATGAACTATTAATGAAGCAACTTCAACCTGGAACCAATAGCTGCGCAACGATATTCAGTACAAGTGTGCGATCCCGTATCAAGTGCGGGACAGGCTCCAGGAACGATGCCATTTGTTCTGCTGCCGGTAACATAATTATCTTCTTCATTATAAAACAACTTGTTGTTTTTAATTGCTTCTTCTTTTTATTAAATCGCTTTCAATTTGCACTTCCATCTTTTTATTTATTTTATAGAAAAACAATAAACAAGCACCAATTAAAAATGGAATGGATGGAAAAATACTTACCAGCATTTGCGTTCCGTGAACAGCTTCTGCAGATTGCACATCGCTGTTGGGAACATAATGATACATTCCTAAAACCCATGTGAGTAAAGCGCCGCCAATGCTAAGCCCTGCTTTCAATCCAACCATCATAGCAGAAAAAATTATCGCCGTTGCACGACGATTATTTTTCCATTCACTGTAATCAGCAACATCTGCAATCATTGCCCACAACAACGGAATGGTTAAGCCATAAAAAAAACCATGTAAAATTTGTGACGCGAACATCAATCCAACACTTTGCGGCGGATAAAAAATGAATGCGAATATGAATAATGTTGAAATGAATAAGCATATTCCAAACACATCCCGCTTGCCATATTTATCTGCAAATCTTTTTGATAAAGTAATGCCTACAATCATAAAAATAATACCACCTGCATTGAATAAACCGAAGCCTGCAGAAACAGGGTCCGCATCAAAAAAATTAAGACCAATACCTGAAAGAAAATGCGTGATAGGATTTACAAAATTGGTGAGGCTTTCTTTATCAACATAGTTCTTAAAATAATAAACATAAGAACCGCCCTTCATGGAAAGTGTAATAAATACAAGCGTTGTAAGTACAAGCATAATTATCCATGGCTTGTTCTTAAATAAATCGCTTAGGTCTTCTTTTAAACTTGACTTTTGTTCGGGCTTTGGTACAATGCGTTCTCTTGTGGTGAAGAAAGTAATCAACAACATAACAGTGCCGATGATGGCGAGCCACGTCATTACTTTTTCTATGCCCGCAGCTTTATCGCCGCCACCGGCTGTTTCAATAATAGAAAGCATAAAAACCTGCACAAAAAATTGTGCAAACATAACAGCAACAAAACGATAAGAAGATAAGCTGTTGCGTTCTTTCATATCGCCGGTAATAACGCCGCTTAATGCTGAATAAGGAAGATTATTTGAAGCATAAAACAACAGCAATAAAGTATAGGTTACAACAGCATAAATCACTTTGCCTTTGTAAGAAAAATCGGGCGTGCTGAATGCCAGCAATGCAATTACACCAAGCGGAACAGCAGTGAATAAAATCCATGGACGAAACTTGCCCCATTTAGAACGCGTTCTGTCGGCAAGCGCACCAATAATTGGATTAAAACCGAATGCCGCTATCAATCCTACAGTGAGAATTATTACGGACGCATGTTCTGGTTTAAGACCGTAAATATCAGTATAGAAATAGGCGAGATAAGTGACCAATGTTTGAAACACTAAGTTGGCAGCAAGGTCGCCTAAGCTGTAACCAATTTTTTCAGCGACTGATAATTTTTGTGGCGCTGCAATTAATTTGGCTGCATTTGCTGCTCCTGCTTTTTCTTCGGGTAATGATAAGTCTTCTGTACTCATATTGGTTTGTTTCGTTAGTTGTGATGAATAAATTCTATCAGTGTTTTTCCGCGGTTGCAATCACGCTGTAAAATGCTGGCTTTGGTTTAAAATTCCTGTCAAATAATAATGGATAATTGGTACGACCGCGAATAGGAAATCCATTCAACCATGATTCGCCATCGTTCACACCCCAGAACGTAACACGGCTTACATTTTTCTTATACTTTAAAAATAAACTGAACAAATCTGCATAAGCTTTCGCCTGCATTTGCGCAACCGAATCGGGCAAACTATTCTTATATGGATTCATAGTAGAATCACCTTTTGCAGTTGCACTAACATCAGCCGTTGTTTTATCCCATGGATTTGGCAACACACTTAAATCAAGTTCTGTGAACATTACTTCAATTCCCAATGCAGAAAATTCTTTAATGCTTTCTTCAATGTCTTTCATCGGAACATTCTTCGCACTCCAATGCCCTTGTATGCCAACGCCATCAATGCGTACACCTGCGGCTTGTATCTTTTTTATTAATGCAATAGCGCCTGCACGTTTTTGTGGTTGTTCAATGTTATAATCGTTGTAATATAATTTTGAATGCGGCGAAGCTTTTTGTGCAAGGCGAAATGCTTCAACAATGTAATCATCACCAAGCTTATCTAAGAAGATTGATTTACGCAGCGTGCCATCTTCATTCAAAGCTTCATTCACCACATCCCATGAATAGACTTTG
>JBDTLW010000593.1:0-2511 GCA_039934575.1 Parafilimonas sp.
GTACCTATAAATGCATCGAATTACACTTCACTCAAACTAAAAGGCAGCTTCCTTATGCGCTTGCCTGTTAAATCAAAAATAGCATTGGTTAATGCAGGCGTGAAGGCAGGCAAACCGGGTTCACCAACACCGCCTGCATCAGCATTATTATCCATAATAAAAACTTCAACAGGCGGCACATCTGTTATGCGCGGCATTAAATAATTATAAAAATTTTGTTGCTCTGTAATGCCGTCTTTAAATGTTATTTCATGACTGGTTGCTGCACCTAATGCCATCACAACCGAACCTTCAACCTGCGCTTTAATAATATCAGGATTTACATACCAGCCGCAATCCATCACTGCCCAAACCTGGTCAATCTTTACACCGCCATTTTCTGCTTTTGACACTTTCACTACCTGTCCAACAATACTGTCGAAACATTCAGTTATAGCCACACCATAACCCTCATTTTGCTTCCTGTTTTTCCAGCCTGATACTTCTTCCAGTTTATCAATCTGTTTTTGCAAACGCTCTTCTTTCAAATATTTTCTTCTGAAGTCAATCGGATCTATTCCTGCTTCATGCGCCAATTCATCCATAAAACTTTCATACGCAAAACCATTGGTAGATGCATACACAGAACGCCACCACATTATAGGAACAGGTGTTTCAAAAGTAACGTCTGAGATACTTAAATTTTTTATTGAACCGAAGTATGATTTTAAAAATCCTTCTGCACAACTTTCGTTTGGTTTTGACCTGTCATCGCTGCTAAAATGATCAATATTTTGCCCGCAAAGTTTTACTTTAAAAGCATTGATATCTCCGTTGTTTATTACGCCTTCGCACCTGTACGACATACCGGGTCTGTAAGGTCCCTGCGTCATATCATCTTCACGCGTCCATAACACTTGTACCGGTGCATTTATTTCTTTAGAAATCAGCACAGCTTCATGCGGATAATCAAGAAAAGCCTTTCTGCCAAAACCGCCGCCAAGAAAAGTCATATTCACAACAACTTTCTCAACCGGTATTTTAAATTCAGTACTGATGAATCCCTGCACCCAATCGGGAGCTTGTATTGGTCCCCATATTTCAATTGCATCTTTTTGATAATGTGCTACACAATTTACCGGCTCAATAGCGCTGTGAGATTCATAAGGTGTTTGATAAATTACATCAATTTTTTTATCAGCATTGGCAATGATGCTGTTTGCATCGCCCTGTGTTTTAAAACTTATACCTTCTTTGGTTTTTAAATTTGTTTCATGCTGTTGATAAATATCTGTCGTATTCACATGTTCAAACCCGCTGTCGTCCCATTCCACTTTCAAAACTTTCCTTCCCCGCATGGCTGCATAAGTAGAGTTAGCAACAACAGCAACACCTTCACGATTTGTATTGAACACTTTCATCACAACCTTAAAAACTTTCTGCACACCAGGCACTTTCAACGCAGCCGAATCATCAAAACTTTTTACAACACCACGCAATCTTGGGTTACGTTCAACAACGGCAAACAGCATACCCGGCAAACGCTTATCTATTCCAAAACCCGCTGTGCCATTGGTTTTCATGGGTGTATCCTTGCGGTGAAGCGGCTTACCAATCAACTTATATTCTGATCTTTTTTTAAGCGGAACATCTTTGGGTACCGGCAATTGTGAAGCCTCAATAACAAGTTCGCCGTAATTAAATTTTTTGCCCGAAGGTTTATGAAATACATAACCACCTTCTGCATAACAATCTGCAGTTGAAGCAGACCATTTATTAGCAGCAGCCTGTATCAGCAATACTCTTGCAGCAGCACTCAGCTTCAATAAATTTTTATAAGAACTGCTAATGGTTGAACTGCCGCCGGTTATTTGACTGCCATATTTTTTTTGATCACCTTTTGCAAATTTGATATCAACATCGGCGAGATTTACTTCCAGTTCCTCGGCGATGATTTGAGCAATAGATTGATAAACGCCCTGCCCCATTTCTGCGCGATGACTTATCAGCGTAACCTGCCCGGAAGTATTAATGATTATCCATGCAGCTAATTCAATATCTTCTTTCGCAACATCTTCAGCATTTACAATCTTTGGCTTGCCTGCATTTGCCGGAAGATATAAACCCAGCAAAAGTGCAGTGCCTGTTAACCCTGATGAATGCAGAAAATTTCTGCGGGAAATATTTTTAGTAATCATGATGATGTGATTTTAAATCTTTGATTGTATTTCAAACATGCATAAAAAATAAGGCAGCCTGTTGAATGATAAACTAATTCTGCGGAGGTGCATATCCGCCTTTCTCTATCCATGTATTCCATACTTTTTTAAACGCCTCGTAACTAAGTGAAGGCGGCTTTCTTTCTGCACCCATATTCCACGCAACTTTTACTAACTCATCGTTAGCATGTTCCAATAATTGCTCTTTATTTTTATTACCATTTTTGTCGTAATCCATAATTTGCAAAGCCAGTTCATGTGCTGATTTTCCCTGGAAAACCATCTTCATATCTGCCGGTGGTAATTGCCATTT
>JBDTLW010000594.1:0-2505 GCA_039934575.1 Parafilimonas sp.
CTGCAGCATCGGGATAAAAATTCAGCGGCGCTCCATGTATCTCATCATCAAGCGTTAGCTCATATTTTTTTAAGTAATTAATATCTTGTTTTAAAAAAATATTCTTATCAGGATTTAGCGCTTCAAGATATTTGGTAAATACCTGCTTTGAAAAATTATTATCAATGGTTTGGGGAGCGAAATGTCTTTGCTCAAGTATAGAACCAATAGCAGTTAATAACATCTGCTCTTTTGAATCCCCCTGGTTGTCATTTTGTTTAAATGCCCAAAGTGTAATGCCTAATGTCACTACCAGCACCGCCGGTAACACTGTTCTTCTCAACATAATTTTAGAAATTTTTAATTGCATAAGCGCTTTCAAAATTAAATTAAAAAAAAGAAGCCGTTTTTTTTATTACATGAATTAACAAGACCTGAACAATTAAATACGTAAATAGTTAAATGCAGTTTGCATTGAAAAATTAATTCTGCTATTTTTGCAACCGCAGTTTATGGAGGATGTAGCTCAGTTGGTTAGAGCGTCAGTTTGTGGCACTGAAGGCCGGGGGTTCGAGACCCCTCATTCTCCCTTTATTTTTCCTGCCTCATCGCTATTGCTTTATTTTTTTGTTTTCAGGTTTTCTCTTCTATAATTTTTAGTTGACTTGTTTGCTGAATATTTTGTAACTTTTCACCTTAAAGTGATGGAATTTCAGAAAGAGGTTTGATTAAAAATTCTTATAGTAAACTTTTTTTTAATCTTATCGTAACAAGATACAGATAATTTTATAGCAGATAGCTGCAAAAGATTATCTTAATTAACAACAAAAAATACACTTCTTATGCGCAACCACATTCTTGTGCATGTAAACGGAAAAACCTACATGCAACGTATTAAACCCTTACTTGTTGGTCCATTAATTTTTGCGGGCTTTGTAATTGCAATCGGATATTTAGGCACCGAATCTCTCTGGACACTCTTTGCAGGCATAGTTTTATTTGCCTTCTATTTAACGGAGCGTTTATATTGGGGGCGTATTTATATTACAGAAATATGCGAATTGCCTGATGACAAACTGAAGATAACATATATGGATAAAAATGAAGTGAAGGAATATATCGGTGAAAAAAAATCCTTTCGTGTTCAGCGCAAATCTGTTTGGTATAAAATGAAAGCAGACCGTGAAGATTACCTCACTTTGAAAGATGAGCAAAAGGGTTTTATGCTAAAACAATTTGCCCTTGGAGATTGGCAGGATTCAGTAATAAATCAGTTAATTGATAACTGGCAACCAGCATCTGCTGAAACTAATTTAGTAACAAGCTAAGTTGCCTGGTTTGCCTCTTACACTGTTTATTTATATTTTACTTTGAGAAGCATGTTTTTACTACAGGCCTTAAAACCTTACAGTTTTCTTAAACAGGCATTAGTTTATTCTTTCTTAATTTTGCAACCTTAAACGTAACGAAATGATTAAAACAGGCAACTCCGTTATTAGTATTTACACAGAAATGACACCTAACCCGGAAACCATGAAATTTGTTGCCAACAAATTATTGTATCCCGGTAAAAGCATAGATTTTCAGGATGAATCACAAGCTGACCCAAGCCCGCTTGCAAAAGAATTGTTCAGCTTTCCATTTATAAAAAGCGTATTTATAGCCAGCAATTTTGTAACACTTACCAAAACTCCGGATACAGATGACTGGCAGGATGTTATTCCTTCTGTAAAACAATTTCTGAAAGATTACTTGGAAAATGGCGGACCAATTATAAATGAAGATGAAGTTGCCAAAATAAAACAGGATACCGGAAATATTATTTTAAGTGATGATACTGATGTGGTAAAACGAATTAAAGAGTTATTGGATAATTATGTACGCCCTGCTGTGGAAATGGATGGAGGCGCCATACAATTTAAAAATTATGATGATGGAGTTGTAAGCCTGATTTTGCAGGGAAGCTGTAGCGGTTGCCCTTCATCAATGGTTACATTAAAAGCTGGTATTGAAGGCATGATGAAACGCATGATCCCTGAAGTAAAAGAAGTAGTTGCTGAAGCAGAATAATTAATTTATTGAAATATTGAAACGCCGGGTGGAAAGCCTGGCGTTTTTATTTTGCTAATTACCGTTGGTCGCTTATTTTCCCAGTTACGTCTTATTTAAGAATTTTAATTTTTTACAACAGTTTATTTTGAAACAGAGTTTATAAACTATTTTTATTTTTTAATTGATCAATTCAGCTAATGCCTGGCACAAAAAATTATCTTTTTTATCTGTTCATACTTATTTGCGTTTCTGCGTGTAATTCAAAACAAAAAAACAAAGAACCGCAAAAAGCTCCGCCACCTGTTGTGGATGTCATCATTGCACAACCGCAAATAATTTCAGACAGCATTGAAGCAAATGGAACTGTAGTTGCCAATGAGTTTGTTGAACTGCATCCTGAAGCTACCGGAAGATTAACTTATCTAAATGTTCCCGAAGGGAAATATGTTACAAAGGGAACGGTAATTGCCCGCA
>JBDTLW010000595.1:0-2502 GCA_039934575.1 Parafilimonas sp.
TTTTATTGCATTACCAATCGCTGCACATTCTTTTTGTTTGTCTTCACTCAATGCTGGATTGCTTGATGAATTTGGTAAGCTCATACCCAATGCTTCAATTGCGCTTGCCATTGTATTTGCTGTGTACATGCCACCGCAGGCACCCGCGCCGGGGCAGGCATGACGAACAATTTCTTTAAAAGTATTCTCATCAAGATTGCCCATTATTTTTTGTCCCAATGCTTCAAACGTTGAAACAATATTCAGGTCTTCACCTTTATAATGACCCGGTGCAATAGTGCCGCCATACAACATTATTGAAGGGCGGTTTAATCTTCCCATTGCCATAATACAACCCGGCATATTTTTATCGCAACCGGGAATGGCAACAAGTCCGTCATAATATTGAGCGCCTGCATTTGTTTCTATACTATCAGCAATCACATCGCGACTGATCAAACTATATCGCATACCATCTGTACCCATACTTATTCCATCACTCACACCAATCGTATAAAAACGCAGGCCCAGTAAGCCTTCCACATCATTTACACTTTTACGCACAGCCGTTGCCAGATCATTCAAATGCATATTACACGGATTGCCATCCCAACCCATACTTACAATACCAACCTGCGCTTTATTAAAGTCTTCTTCTTTAAAACCAATTGCATAATACATTGCCTTTGCAGCAGGTTGAGTTTCATCTTGTGTTAATGTTTTTGAATATTTATTTAGCTCGCTCATTTGTGATTTTTATTTTTATATACTTAGCTGTTGTACTGTTATTAAGCTTCGTTGTGTCACTCCCTTGTACTGCAATACTTCTATTCAGCATTTGTTTGAACCATGATTTTTTTGATTTACTTGTCTGTTTTGATTTCAGGATAATCAGGAAAATCGTTTAAATCGCGGTTATATTATTGTTGATTTTCTTATTTGAATATTTTCAAGATTTATTCGCTCATGATCTGTACTTCTCACATAATCACTTATTAAATCACCAATGGTTGATGTGAAATAAAAATCCATCGGATCAATGTCTTTCGAAACAAATCCATTTATCAATGTCCAGTTTACTGCTTCACGCACAAGCACTGCTTCTGTTGTTAAACCAAAATATTCAAGCATCATGGCTGCTGATAAAACAGAGCCAACCGGGTTAGCAATATCTTTTCCTGCAGCCTGCGGATAAGAACCATGTATCGGTTCAAACAATGCTGTGCCCGTGCCAACAGAAGCAGAAGGTAACAAACCGAGTGAACCGCTTAGCACACTTGCTTCATCGCTTATAATATCACCAAACATATTTTCAGTTAACACTACATCAAATTGTTTTGGATTGATGATTATCTGCATCGCCGCATTATCAACGAACATATAATTTACTGCAACATCAGGATATTGCTGAGCAATTTCCTGCACTAGTTTTCTCCAAAGTCTTGATGTTTCTAAAACATTTGCTTTATCAACCAGCGTTAATTTTTTTCTGCGTTCAGGCTTTTGCGCAAACTGAAATGCAAGATGTGTAATGCGTTCAATTTCTTCTTTTGTGTAAACACAATCATCGCTTGCTTTTGTGCCATCTTCACTTAATTCTTTTTTACCGAAATAAATACCGCCAGTCAATTCACGGAAAATAATAAAATCAACGCCTTCTAATTTTTCTGATTTCAACGGTGAAAGATGTTGCAGTGAAGGATAAGTATTTATCGGGCGAATATTACCAAACAACTGCAACGATTTTCTCAGCTTCAATAAACCTTGCTCCGGTCGCACTTTTGCTGTTGGATCATTATCATATTTGGGATGACCAATAGCGCCAAATAAAATGGCATCGCTGTTTAAACAGGTTTCAATGGTTTCATCAGGCAAAGGATTACCTGTTTTATCAATGGCAACAGCGCCCATTAACCTATATGTATATTTAAACTGATGATTGAATTGCGCTGCAATTGCATTCAATACTTTTATTGATTGCCGTGTAACTTCAGGACCAATTCCATCCCCTTCTATAACTGTAATATTTTTATTCATACCTGTCTCCGCGCAGCAGAGAATTTTTTTAAACCGCTATCGCAGTTTGATTATAAATTTTATTTACTGATTTATTCTGATTAACTCTATCTAATACAAGTGTATTATTAATGCATTTTGGAATTTCGTTTTCATAATGACTTACATAGATCAATGTTTTGTGTGATTGGCTGCACAATATATCAACTAACTCAACAAAATCTTTTACCTGTTGTTCATCTAAACCCTGGCAAGGCTCATCAAGAATTAATAATGATGGATTTTTTACGAAGGCTCTTGCTAACAATGCTAGCCTTTGCTGACTTGTTGAAAGCGTTGATAAACTTTGCTGTGCTTTTGATTCTATATTTAAAAATGATAACCATTGATGAACGATTGCATGTTGTTCTTCGTTTAGTTTTTTATATACGCCAATCGTATCAAAATAGCCAGATGCAATTGTATTATAAACAGAAATTGTTTTATCAAAATACCAATGCAATTCAG